>JAQTZZ010000020.1 GCA_028687545.1 Candidatus Wallbacteria bacterium | reverse complement strand
CACCAAAGCCATGCGCCAGCTCGTCGGCCGCAATGTCGATATTCTCGGCTACGACGCCTGCCTGATGGGCATGATCGAAGTCGCTTATGAGACGAAAGGTTCTACGGATTACGTGGTGTTTTCCGAGGAAGCTGTGCCTGGAAAGGGCTTCCCTTACGATGTCTGGCTCGGCCTGCTGGCAGCGAATCCGGACATGTCGCCGTCCGACGCCGCGAAGAAGCTCACAGAAGCCTATGTAACCTCATACATCGGCAGCTACAGCAAGGCCACTTTCGCGGCAGTCGACCAGAGTAAGTTTGACTCTTTCATCCCGCTGTTCAACGATTTCACCGGGCTGATCCAGAATCAGTCTCTGAAAAGCATCTGCACAGACTCCGCTAAGAATTCCCAGTCCTTCCTTAAAACTGAATACAAGGATCTGTATGATTTCATCCGAGAGCTCAAGACAAGAATTAAGGACGGGCCAATCCTGGTCAAAGCAGATCAGGTGCTTTCCGCGCTCAAGGATGGAACTGCCCCACTGATCATCAGTTCAGGCAACACAGGCGGGCCTGTGGCAAAAGCCGAAGGACTTTCCATTTACATACCCGGCATAAACAAGAGCAGCAGGATCGAATACAGAACCCTGAAATTCGGCAGGGATACCAGATGGCCTGATTTCATCGAAAGTCTTAATCACAAAACCGTTCCGTCACCCGCATTCGACACCGCAGTAAAAATCAGGCAGCTGCTTGCCCTGGAAAAACAGCTTTCTGCCGAGAAAAATGCAGACAGAAGCACCAAACTCGGCTATGAGATCGAGCAGCTGATCGAGCTTGTGGAATCATGCGTAATCGGAGACATCAATTCCGGCAATCCGGAATCGGCCAGCCTCCTCAACAGCGATTCAGTAGCAATTAGAATCGTGCATGACGATATCAGGCAATACCTGAAAAATTCCCTGTACTCTAAAGCTCTACCTGCTTATGACAAGTCTCTGAGTATCCTGAATTAAGTTTCTTCCTGCTTCAAAGCCTCTCAGAGCGGAGGGTTTTTATTTTCGATTTTGTCTCCAATATGGTATGATTTTTTCATGAGTGCCAGAATCCTGATTTCAATTTTATTGCTGCTCCTGGTCCGACCCTGCGTTTCAACTTCCAACAGCCAGGTAGATATCGAAAAAATTTTCAGCAAATACAGGGACTCTAAAGACCCTAAAGTTCAAGCTAAAACTCTGCTCGCTGAAAAGAAATACTCCCAGGCCTATAAAAAACTCGCAGAGCATCTCAAAAAAAATCCGGCAGACTCAGAAGGTTATTTTTTGCTTGGCGTGACTCTGGAAAACCTGAATTACCGCGACAAGGCTGAAGTGGCTTATAAAAAGGCTTTTGATCTTAATGATCACTGCGCTGAAGCCTTGAACAATCTCGCCTGTATTTATCTGGATGACGGCAGGCTGCTGCCGCTTGCGCTTGATTATTGCGAACAGACAATCAAGCTCAGTCCAAACAACCTGAATTTTCAGGAAACCTATGCTTATGCCCTGTGTAAAAACAACCGGAGCAAGGAAGCCCTGACCCTGCTGCAGAATCTTCTTCCAAAGCTCCCCGGTTCAGCAAGCCTTTATTATCACCTGGGGCTTGTACTGCGCGAGTTCAAAGCATACGGGGAGTCCTCAAAAGCTCTGAAAAACGCCTGCCTGCTCGACCCTTCCTTCAAGCGGGCTCAGGAAGAGCTCACTGCAGTCAACACCCTGGCCGAAGCTGCCAAGAAAGCCACCCTGGAAGTAATGGAAACCAGAGAAGTCTTCGCTCAGAGAGAGTCACAAAAGCAGACAGAAACCAAGGTTCAGGAAAACGGAAGTTTCGCTTCCCGCCTTTCCTGGCGGGAAGGATCATTCCACGAGGATTTTGATAAAGGGCTCAGCTGTTTTCAGAAACAGGATTACGACAACGCCGAAAAAATATGGAAAATGGGTCTCTTCTGGTTTGAAGAAAACGGAGAAATTTCTCCCTACATCATGAAAGCAGTCAGATACATGAGTCTGATCCGCGAAACCAGGAAAGATTTTCAGGGCTACAGGACTCTATATACTATTTCCCAGCTGATGAATGCCTGTTACCAAAGCCGGCTCACAAAACTCTGTGAGGAAAAGGGTGATTACGAAAATGCTCTGTTCCGCCTTAAAACGCTTGGCGAACAACTCCCGCTTTCCATGAAAAAGCTCTACGAACACAAGGAAAAAATTTATAACCTTTATGAATATGCCCGGCTGCATGGTGAACAGATCTCTCTTCTTTCAGGAGGGAAATTCAGGGATTTCATCGAGGGGAGCTTCAGGGATTTCAATACTGACGCAGCTCCTGACAATTGTGAAACATTTCTCCGCTATTGCCGTTCAGGGGACTATGAACGTGCTTATAATCTTGGCAGAGACCTGATTCAGCTTTTCTCAAATGATTCGGCTTTTACGTTCGACTATGCGCTGGTACTTGCCTTCACAGACAGGCTGGAGGATTCATGGAACCTTTTAGCCGGCCATCCCGTGGATTTCTATAAAGACATCTATCCGGAACTGCTCGCCCTGCGGGCGCAGCTGATATTGTTCTAATGGATTATAAATAGCATTTCATACAATCGCGTGTTCGAGCCAAAAAGTTAATATGTTAGTAAGTTGGTAGGTTTGTATGTGGATAAATTCTCTTGTTTCCTTCCCAACCTACAAACATACTAACCTACTAACTTACCAACCTCTTGCATTGACTAATCGATAATAATTGAATTCGGTATGCAATCCTTTAATGGATCTTTTCTAAACCCTTGATGCGGAATTGAGGTACTTTATTAAGCTCACTTTTCTTTTCCACTCTTCCGACAGAAAAAAGGTCCCAGTTTTCCAATGATATCCCGGGTGTCTTTTCGCAGACTCCTGTAATCGAGACCTGGACAAAGCTTGTACCGCCCGGGATTTCCTTCTCAGGGCCGAATCTCTGCACCACCCGTTTGCGGTAGCCGGAAAAAGTTTCAGTTATTTTCCAGTCCGGGAAAATTCTCAACTTGTCCTGATCATAGAATTTGTAGCTGATTTCCATTGTGACCGGTGCCAGGGGATCAGCCCAGACTTCGAATCTGTAAATCAGACCTTCCTCAATGGTTCCTAAGGACGAACTGAGAGAAAATTCCCTGGCTGTGTTGGCGAGAAATTCTTTCTCCCGGGTGTCTCCCGTTTTCTGAAACTGCAGCCCCTGCGTGGAAAAATCCCTGGCATCACGGGCTAGAGGGGAAATCAAAGTTGTTTCTGCCGGACTGAGGGAACGTCCCTCTATATAACTGAGATAGATCGGTTTCTGAAGATTGTATTTTCCAGGATCGTCTTCGGTCTTGAAAATGAGCTCCTGCGCCCTTTGACTGGAAGGGGGGTGGGTCAGCAGAACTTCTTCCCAGGGTTCCTTGGCCGGACCCTCCAGTTTCATCAATTTTTCCATGAAGCTGACCATGGCATAACCATTGTAACCCGCCTTGGCTGCAAGAGCCACACCGCCTGTGTCGGCTTCATCCTCGTCGTCCCTTGAATAAGCAAGCATCCCAAATTGCCGGATGGCATCCAGCCCCTGCTTCGATTCACTGTTCTTGGTGCCAAGAAGCACCAATGTGCCGAGCGCAGAATCGCTCTTCATCATTTTCAGGGAATGCTTTTTGTCGACATGGGTCAGTTCATGAGCCAGGATCACAGCCAGTTCGTCATCAGACTCGATCCTGTCCAAAAGGCCGGTGAACACGACCACAAATCCACCCGGAAGAGACATGGCATTGACAGTTTTGTCGACCAGAATCGCCAGCTGGTACTCCACTTCTTTTTTTCGGGTCCGCTCCGCATGAGCTACCAGCTTCGCGAAAATCTGCTGTACCCAGGCTGTTCTCCGGGGATCCTGCAGCTTCTTGTAATGCTTGCAATATTGTTGAAAAACTCCGCTGCCGATCTTCTTTTCTTCTGCAGGCGACACGTTCCAGACCTGAGCTGTCTGAAGAAGGTATAGCGCCTTGATGAAGTCTTCCGGATTAGGCGCAGCTGAGGCAGGGTGAATCATTAGTATAAGTACAATCACGATAATAGTCTTTTTCATAACATCTGGATTATACATTTGAAATACGGGCGCTGGCAAGCAGCGGCCCTACAAATCATTGAAACGTGAATTCACGGGCCAGGATTATGGTCTTTAACGGCAGACGCCCAACCGTCTTCACGAGCTTCAGATTCGGCATTCCGCAGGAAGCAGCGTCACCCATTCCTGTTATTACTACTTCCAGGAGGCCATCCCCGTTGATATCGTTCACAAGCAGTTGTCCGTTATTATAACCGACTTCCCTGGGAAAATCGCTGCAGTTGTCGCCTGTTAGAGGCGAAAAGGCATTCAGTGATCCTGTCATGTCCTCTTTTTCCACGTGGTTGCTTGCGAACAGCACTTCCAGTCTGCCGTCATTGTTGATGTCAGCAGCTTCCAGCATCCCTGACAGCTCCTGAATATTCGTGACATATTTCGGGTAACCGCTGGCCTCAGTCTTCATGCCAAGCAGCAAATGCACCTGATCTTCCTTGTCCACGAACAGAAGATCAGTCTTGCCGTCTCCATCAAAGTCTTCATAGAGCAGATTGGATTTGAGCTTCAAGGATAATCTGGCGCAAACTTCAAAGTTCTTATCTGTTGAAACCTTCAGGATATTCACGCGCTGGCTGTTATCGATAACTTCATAAACCAGGGAAGGCTTCATGTCGTTGTTGGTGTCCCTGATGGACATCAGACCCATGCTTTTCCCTGTGGGCAACCCCTCTGGAATAAATTTTTTATCTTCCAGGTTGTTTTTAAAAATATGCAGAACACCATCGTCTCCCTTGACGATCGTCTCCTTCTGGCCGTCCTCGTCCCAGTCAAATGACATTACATTGGTGGACACCATTGATTCCACCAGAAGAAGTCCCTGTACTGAAGCCGTGTCCGTCAATTTGTAAACTTTACCCTGCGGAGTCCCGAACGCGAAATCCAGTTTCAGATCATTGTTGTAATCGCCTGTGGCGAGGTAAGAACCGTTGAGACATCCTGTATCGTATTCTCCGAGTTGTGCGCCTTTGGAGTCCAGAACATAAAACTTGCCCTTCATGCCGAGCAGGCCGATGCTCAAACTGCCGTTAGGATTGGTGATCACCTGGGGTGGTGCTCCGAATTCATCCTCAAGCTGCGCAGGCCAGTGTTCTACCTGGATTCCGCTCAGTGTCTTGGAGTCATATATCCACACCTTTCCACCCACAGTGCCAATGATAAGTTCCTTTTTGCCGTCCCCATTGATGTCGGCAACTGCCGGTTGTGAGAGGGACATGTCCATGCCCAGTGGAAGGGTGCTCTCCGCAAAAAGGCAGACACTGATGAAGAGAAGAAAAAATACTGATTTATTCATTTTTTCTCCAGTTGGATCGTTTTCACCAGGGAGGAAAGTTTGACCGAAACTCCGCTGGCGTTCATTCTGGCCACAACTGTAACGCTGTAAATATCGTAAAATCCTGAAATCGTGCCATATCCATTCCTGTAAGGCTGATGAAAGAAAAATTTATCCATGATTCTTCCATCGAGCGGAAGTTCCCTGGCAGGATGGATGTCCTCGATCGTGAAAGAACCGTTTTCAAATTCTTTTCTGACTTTGGGATGCGAGGGACCTGGAGACTGCACAGGCCATTTGCCGCTGTAGTATGACTCATTGAGCATTTCCACAGCATAATTTAAACCTGATTCGGCAAGATTCACTGCCTTCAGCTTTTCACCCTCCCTGAAAACCATGAACAGGTCCTGAGACGACATTTTCCAGTAGATTAAGGCAATGGCGGCAGCCAAAGCCAGCACCACTATCACCGCCAGACCCATCAACCCGCGTTTTGCCATCATTCCGTGTATTCTCCCCCTGGTTCGATCCTGACAAAACCGTCCAGAAAAGAAAAGGCAGTGGAAAAATCCTCGACTGTCTTGCCTTTTTTTTCCTTGCCGGTAAGTTTCAATCCCCGCTTCAGCGGAAAAAAGTGGAACTCAGTAAGATTTTCCCCCAGAGTGTAACTCTTGCTGCCTGATTTGCGAATCAATTTGCCGGTTTCCTGCTTGAAGGAATATTCCACTTTTTCTCTCCTGTCCAGGGCGCTGAGCGTTCCTAGAAACATCCTCATCACTTCATAACCATTCTGCGTGTTGGCGTCAGTGTCATAGAGAAGAATTTCTTCAGGAATCGGCTGGTCGGTTTCTTCTCCAGCCACAAAGAGATCACCGCTAGTATTAAGCCTGAGTGCAGGCGAAATTCTGATGCAGTCCAGATAGATCTGCTTTTCCAGGAACTGGATTTCCTGGCTGTATCGCATCATGTCATCGTTCTTCCCCCGGGTGTACATGAAATTTCTGAACACGCCAACTACTGATCCGAAGATAATGCTGACTATCGCAAAAGAGATCAAAACCTCGATCAGGGTAAAACCTCTCATAAGTCACCAATTTTCAGGAAATTACAGGAGGCGAAATTCAGGATGTAGTAAGTGACGCTCTGTTTGCGTTTCGTTCCTTCCACCCAGCTGAGTCTGATCACCACCTGATAGAGGTTAGTAAGATCGTAATCGCTGACCTTGATCTCTGCCTGGGGATTAAATTTCTGAAATTCACTCTTAAAGATATATCCGATGTCCTGGGATTTGAGAGGAACACCACTTTCCGATGCCTTTTTCACAACTTCGGGCTGTGCGCTTTTCAATAAAGCCAGAATTTCCTGGGAAGTCAGGTTTGCCTGCAAATACTGATATCCTGCATTGTTCATCCTGTAGGAGGTGATCCAGAGATCGATCAGAGGGATCAATCCAAGTCCTACCACCATCAGGATAATCAGAGCTTCGATATAAGTGAACCCTCGCTTTTCCCGCAAAAAAACACCTCGTCAGCAGCTTGTATATATTACTATACCTTGATTTTACAAAATTGTTAACTAAAAAAGGCTGGGAGTTTACACTCTCAGCCTTTTTTTATTAAATCATTTCAGGTTTAGTTTGGTGAGAAATTCGGCGGATGGGTGTTGTCCGGGGCCGGAGCTGTCGGATGGTAGGGCGGATACGGGTAAGCAGGAACCGGCGGACTGTAACTGGAAGTTGAATAGGAAGGATAGTTATAGTAGGGAGAAGGTGACGGCTCCACATACTGGTTATAATGATACGACCAGCTGGTAGATCCACCCGCTGTGGTGGGTAACGGATAGGGCACGAAAGACCCTGTGTCGTTGTAAACAATCCTGATGGCAAATATCTGGACCGGCATGTTCTGGATGTAAATGAATCCTGATGAGTGCATGCCTGGAAAATTGGCGTAGTCATAATCTTCTTCACCCCAGTGCGCACAATCCGGCAGAAAGAGATTGCCGAACAAATAAGTTCCAGGCCCTATGTTCTTTGCTCCGACCAGAGTGCTGGTGTCCCAATAGAGTGTACCTGTTGCATTGGCAGCCCCCCACCAGTAACCGCTGCGCCAGTCCACTTCGATGTAGCGGAGGATTCGGCTGGAATCCAGGGACAGATATACGGACCAGCCGGGATAATACCAGGTGGTGTTGTACAGGTCTACATAATCAAGATAGACGATCTTGCTGTTGAAAACCTCCACTGTAGACCCGCCGATCAGAATGTAAGAGTTGTAAATATAGGTATTGAGACCATCCCAGCGTTTGATGTCAGGCATGAAAACTGTGGTGTTGGGGTAGTTCGAACCAGCCCCGACCTGGAGAGTGGAGTAAGGTACACTGTTCAGATAAAGAGTGCCTGTGGCGGCAACTCCGTCAAAATTCCGCCAGTCCACCTCGATATAGCGCACAACGCGTCCGGCGTCCACATTGATAAAATAAGCGTCGCCAGGAAGATACAGGGGGGCGGCTGTCACGGACAGAGTTAGCAGCAGAAGCGAAAGCAGGATAGTTTTATTCATTGACCGCCTCCTTTAGAGTTTCCTGGGTACTATATGCGGCCCGCCGGTGGGCTGAGATCCGGCAGCAGGCACAGGATAGCTGCCTGGAATGGTCTGCGGGAACGGTCCGGGCGGCAGCTGCGGGAACGGATAGGGATTGAGCGAGACATTGTCTGCATAGATAACGCGTACCGCAAATATCTGGGCAGAACCGCCTGTAAGGGTAATGATCGCATTGCCTGCAATATAGTTATTGATATACCAGCGGTCAGTATCAGGGATAAACAGATTGGTATAAAGATAGTTTCCGGAATCCACTGAAAGCGAACCGTAATTGAATCCATTAGCCCAGAGAGTGCCGTAAGTATAGAAGCCGTTGTTGCGCCAGTCTACCTCAATATAGCGCACCAGTTTGGTCTTGTCGATCGGGATGGTCATGCTCCAGCCGTTGTAATACCATGGAGAAGAATACAGGTCAACAGGATCCCAATATAGAACTCTGCAGGCATACAGCTGGACTGTATCGTTCTGGATGTTGATATAGGCTGTATTGGCGAAAACATTGATGTTGGTCCAGACGTCGAGGTCAGGCACGATCTGGTTGCCGTAGACCATGCCGTTGCCCACGTCATAGCCGCCGTAGGACATGCCGTTGACATAGAGGTAACCCATGGCTTTGCCGCCCATGTCGTTCCATTCGACTTCGACATAACGGAGAAGCTTGGTGGGGGAAACGTAGAAGGCATAGTTCTGGTTCGGATACAGCCAGACCGGATTGGTTGTGACAGCCATTGACGGAATTGAAAATAGAATCAATAATAGGAGAATACTGAGCTTTGTCTTATTCATTTACTACCCCCACGTCAAAGGTTCCTCTTATATCTAATGCCTTATCTGTAATAATTATAACTCGAAAAGACGATTTTGACAACTTTGGCTCAACCATAGGGTTTTATTCGGGTCTATAAATTTATCCTTTCCTGAATAAATATTGCATGTTATTACCAGAAAACCTAATGGTTTGTAAACGATGTTTCGTGTAAGGGCAGGTTCTATGCAGGAAGTTGGTAAGTCAGTAGGTTTGTATGTTGGTATGTTTAGAAGAGGGTAAGTTGAGATTATGATAACTCGAGAAATTGTGACCTGTTATCCTTCTTAACAACTTAAGAACTTACAAACTTAAAAACTTCCTTCCTCTTTTTTTGGTCAGGCGGTTCTGAAAACAGCCGTTTTCAACTTGCAGATATTATATTTTTTCACTGTTTCCCGATATAATTTGCATGAGCCTGAATCAGGAAATTTTCGGGCGTCTTTATGCACACGAAAAGAGAGGGTTTTCACGATTCTTTTTATATTTTCACGGGAATTATTTAGTTTCGGAGGATAAATGAGCAGATTTCTGTCCCTTGTTTTGATTCTGATATTTATTTCTACAACCACTGTCTGGGCCTATCCTACGGTGTCCACCTATGATAATGCTACCCCGACAGATAATGACGGATTTTATCATGCAGGACAAAACATCCGCATCAAGCTGCTCACAACCGAAAAAGACACCTCAAATCCGCCTGTTCTTTATCAATATGGCACCTGCGAAGTATCTGATGGAAGTGGCGTAAAAAGAATGACTTATGTCGCACATATCGGATACAGTGAATTTTATTATGTCTGGAATACCACAAGCCTAGCTCAGGGAACATATACGATTGATTCATTATACAGTACCGATGAAATCCGCAATCAGTCAGTATCTCAATCCAGTGTAATCCTAGATAATACAAAACCCACCTGCACTGGTGTCACATCAGCTTCAGGAAGCGTGCATGCAAATGCTCCCTGGGGCAATGAAACAGTCACCTTCACGCTCAATTTCAGCGACACAGGCGGCTCAGGCCTTGATACAACCATTGCACCGACTGTTAAATTAGGTGGAGTAAGTGGCACAGTACTTACAGCCACCACTGGCTGGTCTGGCACATCCTGGACAGGCAGCTGCAGCACAGCCGGCTTGAATGGTTCCTGCCAGATAGTAGCCACCGGCGTGACTGATAGAGCAGGCAATGTGATGGATACATACAATGGGTCGTCATATTCTGTAAATACCGATCTTCCAACTGTAAGCGGCGTGGCTACTGTCCCGGCCCAGCCCACCACTTTTTACAACGGACAGAGCGTGACTTTCAATATCACCTTCAGCGAAGACATGAATCAGAGTGTAGCCTGTAGCGCTTCTTTCTGCGGAGTTGCATTGGCCGGATCCTGGCAGGACGCCACGCACTGGAGCGGAAGTGTGACTATTCCCTCTGGAAAAAGTGGTTCCCAGGCTCTCACTATCACCAATGCCCAGGATACGATGGGCAATGTGATGGCATCTGATGCCACCCACACTTTCAACGTGGATTCTGTCAAGCCAACAGTAACCGGTGTTGTTGCAACCCCGAATCCTCCTGGAGGAGCTGATGCCTCTCATCCTTTTACCCAATGCACAATCACACTGGCACTGACTTTTTCAAAAGATATGAATGGCAGTGTCGCTCCGACCGTCACACTGGACGGACATTCAGTGAGCGGAAGCTATTCGGATACCACACATTGGAGCGGCAATGTCACTGTCACAACCTTTGCCGTCTGGGGCGGACTGTCTGCGCGTACGCTCTCAATTTCAACCGCCAAAGACACTGTCGGCAACACAATGGATACAGATACGGCTCATTCATACTGGGTGGACGCCAGTATCGGAGATGCTGATCTGGACAGCGTGGAAACCTATGATTCTGCTACCCCTTCTGACTGCGACGAAAAATACCATGCAGGCCAGCAGATTGTGCTTTATCTGCATACTAAAAACGATACCACTGGCGGAAAGGCGACAGCAGAGGTAAGAGAAATAGCCCCATCGGCAGGATCGGCAATGGTTCAAACAGCCATGGTTGCAAGCGGACCATACGGCTCCAGCGAATACGGCTATACTACCACCTGGAACACTACAGGCAGGGAAAGCGGAACTTACAGAGTTTACTTTTACTATGGAAACGGTAAGAACACCACTATCGACATCACTCTTGACGCCACTGTCCCTTATTGCTCAGCCTTCCTCCTCAGAGCAAAAGACACAAATCACAATTCGCCATTCAGCGATGAAGTGCTCTGCCTGAAAATCTATTACAAAGACGACAATATCGGCGGATCTACTTACAGTGCAAGCCCGTACAACACCGGGATCGACACTTCTTCAGTGGTAGTAGCGAATCTTTCAGGTGTAGGCGCGATCACTGTTACCTACTTCGGAACAGGAACATACAATGACGGGATCAATAACTATACTTACAATATCTGGTCAGGAGAAATCACAGTCCCGCATGACGCATTTAACGGAACTTCCACGTTAACCGTAGGAGGAGTCAAAGATATAGCAGGAAATGCCAGGCCAAATGATACCACTACGCATGTGCTCGACACCTCTAATCCTACAGTGGCAAGCGTCACACCTCTTCCGGCAGCACCTTTCATCGGGGGAGCATCGGAATCTTTCACCATAGTTTTCAGCGATCCCAATGGGACAAAAATGAGTACAACTGCTGAAATGAAAGTATCGCTCGTATTCAGCAGCAGCCCTGAGATTTTAGTAAATCCGTCCAGCGGAGGCTGGCAGGCTGACAGTCTTACCTGGAAAGGGACAGCCGCATCAGCCATACCTGCAGGCTGGAACGGAGACTGCAAACTGCTGATCATCGGCGCACGCGACCAGGTCTGGCACTGGCTGGAAGGAAAAACTCTTTCCACAGACACATATGAAACCACTTTCGCAGTCGATACCAGTCAGCCTACAGTGGAAGTCTCGCCGACTCCTCCAGGTCCGCTGCATTTCGGGCTGACGACTTTTGAAGTCCGGTTCAGCGATACCATGGATATAGCGATTGTGCCTACAATTACACTGAACGGGCAAGCCCTGACCGCCAATCCGGGCTGGTCTGGAGATAAAAAGAAATGGAACGGTCAGATCACGATTGACGAAAGTTTCAATGGCACCAAGGAACTCTCGGTTTCCGGCGCTAAGGACACAGCAGGCAATCTGCAGACCCCTGATCCTGCGACTTTCCAATATTCCATTGACGCTACCCCTCCTACATTAGAAGTTGTTACAACTCCCTCACAGCCATATCATTCTCTTGGAGTAGATCTGCCTGCTGACGGGCCTTTCATTCTCAACCAGAAAGTCACCTTTGAAATAGTTTTCACTGAAATCATGAAAACCAGCGAAACCCTGACTGTGAAATTCGGCGGTAAAACCGTAGTTGCTGTCGGTGCAAACAAAGGCTGGACCACTTCCGAGACTTCCTGGATCGGAGTCTATACGATCGAAAGCTCGCTCGGCGACGGCACCAAAGAGCTGTCGATCTCAGGAGCTCACGACAAAAACGGGAACCCGTTGGAAACTGATCCGGACACATCACATAAGTATCCAGTGGATGTTACAAAACCAATAATCTCCAGCATCAAACCGACTTCTCCGGACTGGTTCCGTTCCGGTGAAATAGTGACTTTCGGTATCACTTTCACAGAAGCTATGACTACAGAAAGTACACTGACGCCACCGCTTCCTTTGACGCCTGAAGTATTTCTGCTTCAAATCAATCCCAAGGCGACCCTGGAAGTGAAAGACAACATCATCTGGAGCGACGACTGCAAAACCTGGACAGGAAGCGTTACGATCGACGGTACCATCTTTACTTCCGAAGCCACGCTTTCCCTGGAAGTGATGCTCGGTCACGACGCTGCAGGCAATACCATGGAAATCAATCTGTCCAAACTCTTTTACACAGATTTCAAATCTCCAACCCTGGAAATCGCTATGACAGGCGAGGATCTTATTTACAAAAATACGGACACCATGCATTTCTGGGCCAGCAGCGAAGCGCACCTGAGATCAGTGGAAGTCGCCAACTTCACTGTCAATTCCAATGGGCCGGACAGCAAGCAGACAGACACGATTGAGCTGGCCGAGAGCCCGCTTGGGATTTACAAGGGCACATTGACGATCCATTCGACCAATACAGCGACCACAGGCTCGCACGAAGTGCAGTTCTATGGTTTTGATACAGCTGAAAACCTGACAATGAAAACTCTGGAAGTCTATCTGGACAATATTGCTCCCATAGTAGCTCCCGACACCTGGGCTGTGTCAGTCACACCTTCCATTTCCGGCAACATTCTGACCCAGGAGACTGCAGTCTTCACCATCTATTTCTATGACTCTTCAGAAGCAGCAGATACAGTCGAATATGGAATGGATTACACAAGAGTGCCGACTGTGATGCTTGGAAGTTATACGCTTACCAACAAAGGCTATACTGCTGAAGTCATCAATGGCCATGTCTATGAAAAATATACGGGTGAGCTGAGCATAGTGCCTTCAATGCAGGGCAACCTGGCGTTGCAGATCTCCAGAGCCTATGACGTGGCAGGCAATGTGATGACTGCAGTCACCTCAGGTTACACTTATGAAGTGAACATTGGTGCTCCGACAGTCTCTACCTTCAAGATGTACCACAACGGCCGTCTGCTCAATAACTCGCTGGATTACATCGGAATCGGGAAACTGACTGCAGAAATAATCTTTTCTGATACCATGGAAACGAGTTTTACCCCTGAAATTTCCATTGACGACGGCCTCAGCGTGGTCCGGTTCTCAACATCCGAAGGAACATTTGTCACTACCGCCCGCTTGAACGACACTTACCGCTCCGGAACCGTTGAAACAACTGCTCCGGTCTACACGCTTGCAGCAGGCGCCGTGACAGTCGAGGTCGCCAATGCGTATGACAAAGCCTTGAACAAAATGGTGACTACAGACTACAAAGGTTTCATCTTCGACAACATCCGTCCCACCCTGGAGACAGTTGTCTATGACAAGAACAACAGGCTGATTTACCTCACTTTCAGCGAAAATATACGCAGCTCAGCCACACCGGCGTCCGTCAATCCCAACCTGCATCTTTTCTATGACACAAAGAATGTGGACATCTTTGCAGGTACTTCCACAAAATTCCAGGGTTATACCATCAGCAACCGGACCATGACTGTTACCTTGAAACAGGCTCTTGCAGACGCCACTTATGAAATCGTGGTGGGAGACACCACATCAGTATCTGTTACAGACATGGCCTGGAACACACTGGACACTTCAGACGTTTCCCTTTACAAGAAGGAAATCGACTTCAAGGCTCCTGTGCTCAGCAGCTTCGTGATCAAGGATTACTATGATCCTGCTAATCCGAGCTTGTGCCACAACATAGATTCTGTAAACTGGTTTTTAAAATACCATACCAACGACCTTGTGCACAGCAATGCAGACAGTGTGGAAGCGGACTTTGTGATCTATGAACCTGATCAGTTTGACACCACTTCGACCAGACTTTACTGGAAAGATGCGTTCGGAGAGTCCAATTCACTTTCCGCGTCCCTGATGTCATTTTCAGGCAATCAGGGGACGATTTCAGTGACTGTCAAAGCCGTGAATCTGGCTGCGGGTTGCGGTAATATCGGCAGATCCGGGATAGTAAAGTTCTGGGTCACAGGCAGCGACACCATTGGAAATCCCTTCTCATTCGGCAACAGTGAAACCAGCCCTGCAGCCACGGCTGAGGTGCGCTGGCTCCAGCCTGTCACTACCCTGGAAGCTGAAGTCAACCCGCGTATCGTTTACCCTGGACGCGATTTCCAGATGAAAGTGTCCTTAGCACCGAAATTCAACTTTTACGACTCAGGCATTGAAAAACTGATCATCAATAACCTGCCGTCCACCCCCAGCAATTTCAGCATGGATTACATAGACCAGGCAAGCGTTACACATCCGCTCACAATTTCAGTGGACCTGACTACTCCCACATCAGCAACCTTGTCGCTGTATGGCGGAAACAACCTGGATGCAGCAGACCTGGTCAAGACTCTGGAAGTATTCTTCACAGTCACTGCGAAGAGCGCTGTAGACGCGCCTGCAGGAGTTACTGTGGAAGTAAAGGCCGACAATGTCACTACTTCATCCTATTCTGGAGGTTATACTAATCCCAGCTGTGAAGTAAAGGCAGTCGCAGGTGAAATCGACGGCGTAGACAATGACGGTAACACCCCTATCTATATTTTCAGCAGGCTGAACATTCAGACCAGGAAACCGGCAGACTCGGCAGTGGCTGAAATCAACCCCTATCTCGTCTGGCCCAACCGGACTTCTGCAGAAGTCACTTATTACATCTATCCGACCATCAGCATCACCAACAATGCCTGGGTCAACAGGGCTGTAATCCTGCTGGACGGGCTTAAAATCAAGGGCACTAAGGAAATCAGAATCGGAGGAACACTGGTTGGAGGAAGCAGCTGGAGCGGCCTGAGCTGCACCTGGGAAACCAGCGCCTATAATTCCACTGCGGAATTGATTTTCTCGGATTCGGAACCTCTCAAGCTCTCGCAGACCATTGAGGCCACTTTCTATGTGGACAGCGGCCCTGAAAACCTGACTGGCAAGGCTCAGAAATCCTGGATCGACTTCTGCTATCCAGGCATGAATTATCCTCAGATCAACATGCAGACTGCGGTCGGCAACGCTGACTCCAATCCGAATAATGCCAACACGCAGACTCTCTATATCATGCAGTCTGCAGGCGGAGGCTCACTCGCACTCACTCCAACAGTGATGACTCCTGATCCCTACAGAGTCAATAAAATCGATCTCACGGCTACTGTAAGCCCGCTGATCCCTGCAGGCAGCCCGGGTATCAACTTCTTCCGCCTCTACTTCGTTTCCCCGCAGGACCCGGACTCATTCGAAGCATTCTCCCTGACCAGCGTCAAGGTCGCCAGCCAGACTGTTGGATTCAGTTACAACAGCGCTCAGTTCCCGGGTGCACATACCATAGAAATCACGCTGGACAACGCAGTCTCAGTCAGCCAGATGCCGGTTGAAATCGCCTTTAAAATGCTCGCCACCAGAGGTGAGGTCACAGGCGAGCTGGTCTGCGGCATCGCCAATTCCCAGAATATGGAATTCGTCCCTGCAGGCACAGTTGAGATCAAGTCCGGCTATCCGGCCAATTCCACTGCCATGACGACACTGGAAGTGCTGATGGACGGAGTCCCGACCGGAAAATTCAATGTATCCACCGACAGCGACGTAACTCTCAGGTATACCACGACTCTGGAAGTCGATGCTCTCAATACAGGAGTCGACAGATTACTCATGATCCTCCCTTCCAATAATAAACTGAGTTCTCCGGTCCTGAATCAGCTGATCGTTGATTCGTCCACTGTAGAAGTGCTGAGCGCTTCAGTCAGCGGTTCCACAATGGAAATCAGGCTTAAGAATGCCATCACCACCAGCACACTCAGGAAAGCCACAGTGGAAATCTATTTCAGCGGCCATACCACATCCACAGCCAACGATGTCCTGCCTTTCAACCTGTATGTAGACAATGTCCAGGCTTCCAGCCCTGTCCCCTGCGTTTATAACGGACTCTTTGTCCAGCAGCAGTTGAACACAAAACGCCTGGTAACCAACCTGGCTTATTCAGTCACACCAAATCTGGTAGCTCCGCTGGACGCCATTTCCTATCATCACTATCAGGTGCAGGTCGACGCCACCCTTACCGGAGGCAGCGATGCAGGTATTCAGAAGTTCAAGCTGTCTCTGCCCAATCATCTGAATCTTACGGTTGAGGCCATAGCGGTAAGCGGAATCGGGACAGACTCTGTGGCAATCATCAACAGCAAGGAAGTCACCCTCACTACACCTATCACGGACAGCCGTATCGTCACCATCAATTTCAAGGCTCAGCCTCCCAGAACCGGAGGAATTTCTGTGCTCGACTACCCGACGGGCCAGACTCTCTCTCTCTGGGTCGATAATCCTTCCATCATCTCTCCTAAACTCGTCACAAACATCCGTTCAGGAGGCAGCAGCAACATCGCTGTAGCGGGAGTAATCGCAGGCGGAACCCTGGAAATCAACAATCCATATAACACAGCCGCCCCTGCAAACATCACGGTCAACAGCAGGGAAATAGTGACCCTGACTTTCAAGCCCTCCATCCCTGTCACCCATGCCGGCATCAAGAGCTTCAAAATCTATACTTCCAATGCAACCATGGGAACTACCGAGATTACTATAGCAATCAATGGAGTCAACCTCAACACAATCTATTCCGGTACACCTGCAGCCGGTGAAGCTCTGGCATCCGCAAGCGGAAACACGCTGGAAATTACACTGGGCTCTGTTTACGGCTCAACTTACAGCGACCGCCTTTTCCAGGTCTGGTTCCCGATTACTGCACTGGCACAGGGCCAGTTCAATTTCGCAGCTGATGTTTACAACAGCGGGATCACCGGATCTCTGCCAGTCACAATCAGCGTGCCAGGCGACGTAGACCCGAATTATTCCAACAACAGCAACAGCCTGAAAGGCGTGAAATCAATCATTAAGCCCAACACTGCCTATGCCTGGATCACGCCGGGTTATGCCCTGACTACTCAAACGAAGACCTATACCTACTATATCAGTTTCGACGCAAATCCCGGCTCATCCTTTGCAGGCATCGATTCCGTGGAAATCACTATCCCGTCTCAGTTCACTTATCAGAGCAGTCCGGCACCGACTGTCGCGGTCTATAGAAACTCCCTGCATGACAATTACTATGACCCGGTCTCACCCCCGGTTTATAACTCTTCCAGCCATACCCTGAGCTTCAAAACAGGTGATTTCATGACCGGCGCTACTTTCGAAGTTCAAACAACCATCACCCTGGTCGCTCCTTCTCAGAAGTATGCAAGTCTCGACTTCCCATCCCAGATCAGGAACTCAGGAGACACGATTTCAGTGATCGCCCCGCAAGCCAAGGATTATAACGGTGACGGAACAACAGACCGGACTGTCAAGGTTTCGGCCAATGCGACAAGCGTAATGGCAGAGGTGACACCAAACACTGTCCCGCTTTCTGCGGATATCACCTTCAATCTGGCAATTCTACCCACGGTTCAGAGCAATGACAACGGACTCAACAAGATAATCGTCACTCCTGCCAGTACTTATCATTTCAAAGCCGCTTCCTCATCGGAAGTGATCTCCTATCTGAGCGTAGGCTCGACCCAGTACACCTATGTCACCAGTGAAGCGGCTCTTACCGGGCACACATACGTGGTCAACTACCAGAGCGGCCGGGGCAGCTTCGAAATCCTGCTGGGCGATACCCTTGAGAGCACATCAGCCTCAGTTGTCAGAATTATCTTCGCCATGAGCACGCCTTCCGCAATCGACGCTCCCTCAGGTACCGCACTGGGAGTCCTGCTGGATAATAAAAACTATCCGGCGTCTATCAGTGCAGCCTCTGGCGATGTGGTCAATTACATCTCCTCCAACAGCCTGAGAATCGTAGCCAATGTAACTCAGATCATTTCCGTAGATTCGATCGTGCAGGCCACCTATAGCAAGAAATGGAAGGTCCAGTTAAAAGTGCGCTTCAGTTCAGACATGGACACTTCTCAAACACCTTCGATCCTGTTCGCTTCATCGGCCCATTCCGGTACCAGATACCCGCTGACTCAGATCAGCTACAACGGAAATCTCTATGTGGGCGAAGGCACAATCAATTACAGCGACACCACATTCGGCGGCAGCATAGAAATCTATGGCAGCAATTGCAAGGATGTGTATGGCAATCTCAATAATCTGCAATTCACCTCCAACCTGCACCCAGGCTTTGCCATAGGTTACTTCTTCGCCCCTCTGGTCAACGACCAGCTGATGCTGGTCTGCCAGCCTTCAGAAACCCTTAAATCCGCTTCAATTCCGGAAATCTGGGTCACCCAGAACAACAAAGAATCGGTCAAGGTCACTCTTTCCCAGTTGACAGGATCTTATTACAAAGGAACGCTGAAAGTCAGCACCGAGGATTATTACCTTGGAGACGGCGTGATTGCAGCTTCAGGCATTGACCACGATGATCTCGCAGGCAGTACTGAGGTTTCGTTCACTGTCGTCAAGACCAGAGCGACCGGCGGAAGCCTGAGCTCCCCTGACCGCCTGGCAGGCCTGACCTATCCGGCAAGGGCTTTCAAGGATCAGACGCTCCTGTTCCTGCTTCCTCAGGGGGGAGTCTCCTCTGATCCCGCCAAACTTTCCGCTCCTTCCAGCACAGACGGCGAACTGGTATCAGTCAGTCCAACCTACCTGATCGGCAACGGACTGAAACCGGAACTGCCGCTCATCTTTTCGCTTAACCAGCAGCCTGTTGAGAAAGCTGGACTGTTCTACCTGGATCTCAATGGAAAATGGAAATGGCTGCATGAAAAAGTTTCCGGCAGCACAATCACCGCTGAAGTCGGATATCTGTCGTCTATCGGATATTTCCAGGACAATACTCCTCCGTCACTGTCGCAGGATGGTGAATTAAAGGAGTTCGTCACCGGACTTTCAGTGTTGAAATTCAAGATCTCTGACAACGGTGTCGGCATCGACCCGGGTTCCATCAGCCTGACGGCGGACAACCTGCCGCTGAAGCCTTCCTACAACTCTGAAACAGGCATCCTGACTCTCGACTCGGAAGGCATGACATTGAAGAGCGGAGATTACAGCCTGTCACTGAAAGTCAGAGACCTGTTCGGGAACGAGAGCGTTGTCAAAGCTCCACTGCGGGTCGCCGCAGGATTCACCCTGAGCAAAGTTTACATGGTACCCAATCCCGCGGGTGACGTCACGATGATTCACTACACACTCGGCGCAGCTGCTGATTCTGTAACCATCAAAATATACGATGCTTCAGGCAAAAGAGTAAAGACCTTCAGCGGAGACATCACCGCAGGTTCAAACTTCATGACCTGGGATCTGCGAAACAGCAGTGGAAGAAAAGTGTCCAACGGCACTTATCTGATCAAGCTTGAAGCTGTTTCTGGTGAACAGCGCCTTCAGGCGAGCGCTAAATTGGCAGTATTGCAATAATGGCTTCGCCAGTGAATAACAATTCAAAAGGGGTTTGTAAGTTTGTAAGAGGGTAAGTTTATAAGTTGGTAAGTTAGGAAGAAAGCTCCAAATCTTATAAACTTAAAAACTTATAAACCTATAAACCCCTTTACATTAAATAGGTATACTGTTGAAGATCATTCTTGTAACCGGCTCAGTCAATTCCGGCAAAAGCACATTCCTCTGGAACTGGTTCAATGGATTGACACAGGCTCAACAAGAAAGAATCGGTGGATTCGTCTGTCTTCCCCTTTTCGATTCAGGAAACAAAATTTATCAAGTCCACGAACTTTCGACAAGGGATACATACCCGCTGATGTCTGACGACAGATCTCAGCCTGGAACAATTCTCGACTGCCATTATCTGCTGGATGCTGCATTCGAAAGGATGAACCGGAGGATCAGAGAGGACCTTCGAAAATACGACACGCTGTTGATAGACGAACTGGGGCTGCTGGAACTGCAGGGCATGGGGCTGGCAGAAGAAATCACTGCTGCCCTGACACAGGATAAAACCCTGGTGATCGTGGTCAGAAAAAAAATTGTGGAATCTTCAAAAAAGAAATACTTCTCCGAAATCCCCCCGGGTTTCATCCATGAATTCCAGGTCGAAAAAGGGGGTACCCAAAAAGAGTTTTCTGATCTCGTTCTTTCAGATAATTCCTTCTCACTTTCAAATAAACCCTCAATCGTATAAAATACAGACATGTTTGAGCTGGTCAAAGATATAAAAATAAATGACATCATCGACATCTGTATCGTGTCGCTGGTTTTGTATAATTTTTTTATCCTGATCACGAACACCCGGGCCTTCCAGATTCTGGCTGGAATTTTCATCCTGCTGACCCCACTCGCCATTTCACCCTGGTTCCCCCTGCACACTATCGCCTGGCTTTTAAAAAACATCTTCCCGATCGGAATTGTTTCCCTGATCATCATCTTTCAACCTGAAATTCGTAAGACACTGGAAAAACTTGGCCGCACGCCAATAGTTGGCCAGAAATTCTTAGGTATCTACCCGGAATTTTCCAAGCTCGTGGATGAACTGGTGACCACCCTTAACATTTTAAGCAAACGCCAGATCGGAGCCATCATCCTGATTGAGCGCACCACAGGCCTTCAGGACATAATTGAAACGGGGTTGATACTGGATGCTAAGATTTCCAAGGAACTGCTTCTTACGATTTTTACACCGCCCTCTCTGCTGCATGACGGTGCGGTGATCATATCGCAGGGCACTGTAAGGGCCGCCAGCTGCTATCTTCCTCTCACCGACAGGTCGGATCTTAACATCAATCTCGGCACCAGGCACCGCGCAGCGCTCGGAATTACAGAAATCAGTGACGCGCTCTCCCTGATCGTTTCAGAGGAGACCGGAGAAATTTCCTATTGCCTGGGGGGAAAAATCTATAAAAACGTGAATCTGGACGTGATTTCCAGGTTAATGAAGCGCCTCTTCCAGTCCAAGAGTTGGTGGCAGGAATCAATGAAGCAGAAGAGGGTGAAAAAGCCGTGAAAAATCTTTTTCGGGAAAACATCGGACTTAAAATCGTATCCTTCCTGATCGCTTTTTTCCTCTGGGCTTATGTAGTGATCACCGAAAACCCGCTTGTCAATCGTGAAGTGAAAATTACTCTTCAAGCCACCAATTTTGATCAGAATATCTATTTCATGAACAGTCCCCTACCTGAAATCAAGATCAGATATCAGGCACGCAGAAGGCAAGTCCTCGAGGCAGAAATCGAGAAAAACGTCACAGCGCAGATCAATCTGAAAGGATTGAATGAAGGGGAATATGACCTCAAAATATCCGCCAATGTACCGGCCGGACTGGAAATCATCTCTTTCAACCCATCCAGCGTCCGGGTATCGCTCGGTAAACTGGAAATCAAAAACCTCTCTCCCACCCCACACATGACTCTTGGGAATCAGGAATTGTATCTGGAGAAAATGGAAATTAACCCCAAAACCATTGCAATCAAAGGAAAAAAGGACGTGCTGGAGCAGATCCACGATGCCGTCATCTTCATCGAAGCCCAGAGTCAGGGGAATTTCAACCTGCCGCTGAAAGTTTATCTCCTCGATAATGATAAAAACAAAATCGAGTCAGGCGTGATCGTCTCCCCTCCCATGCTGCAAGTTGTTTACACAGTAAAAACACTGCCTGAGAAGAAAGTCAGGGTAACCCCTGATTTCAAAGGTTCGCTCGCCCAGAATTTCCTGTTGAAAGAGACCATCCTGGAACCGGACACAGTCGCGATCAAAGCCATCCCGGAACTGTTAGACAAGATCAGCGAGGTCCGGACTGAACCGATTGATTTATCCAATGTCAGCCAAAGTCTGAAGATCAAGTCCAATCTGATTCCTCCAGACCAGAACATCACACTGCAACCCAAGGAGGCAATGGTCACCCTCAAGATTGTCCAGAAAATGACCCGTAAAACCATCACGGTCTTGCTGGTGGCAGAACCTGGCTATACGATCCAGCCTAAATGCACTGTGGAAGCGGAGATCGAGTGCGCTGATCTATCGAATCTTCAAGATCCGGTGACACTGGAAGTAACTGCAGACGCAGTGCCCGAGGGTTTGATCCAGAATTATTTTTCAGGGAAAAACTGCACTCTTCTGAAGCTCAGACCCGAAAAGATTTCAATTACAAAACAGGGGGAACCATGAATCTAGATAAACTTCTGGTAGAACTGAGCACTGCCCAGGATGATGAAATCCATTCCATCAAGAAGGATATCCTCACGGACCTGTCCGTTGAGAACGCCCACAAACTGCTTGCCGCCTCCCTGAGTGCGGATAAGAATCTGAAAATGAAGCTGTTGCGGATTGTGATGGAAATCCGTAACCTTCCGATTCAGAATACTCTGGTGGAGGTTTTCGGCAAGGAAAAAGACCCTGACGCAAAACTTCTGCTGACCGTGGCACTAGGCAGGTGCGGCAACCGGAAAATAATTTCCAGCCTGATCGAACTGATCAGGAGTGAAAATTATCTGATGCGCCTCAAAGCGGTACTGGCATTACAATTGATCGGAAGTCCAGCGCTGAAAGAACTTCTGATGATCATGTTCAAGTGCCTGGAAACGGATCATGTGTTCGCTGAACTGATCGCTGAAATAATCGTGCAGATTCCTGGTAAGACTTTGGCGGATCTGGATAAAATCACTACCATCAAGAATCCGCTGATTGCCAGGATCATAGGCAGCGTGGACGATCCGGAATCAGTCCAGTTCCTGGTGGGGTTTTTAGACGCCAAGAACCACGCTCTTTCGCGTGCTGTGCGGGATGCCCTGATCAGTCTGGGTCCTAAATACGCAGATTTACTCGGAGATTTTATCACACTCGGCAATCACGAATATAATTACTGGCTTCCTCAGGTACTGGTTAAATTCCTTGAAACAGGCAAAACAATTCTGCTTTCCAAGCTCAAGCAGGCTCCCCCTGATCTGCTCTGCAACATTCTGGATGTCCTGGAATACAAACCGGAACAGGAAATCAAGGATCTCTATCTGCAGAGCCTCACAAAAGGCAACCTGAAACTGAAGGAAATCGCTTCCCGTAAAATTCTGGACTCCAACGACTCCAGCCTGATCTTTGAGGCCAAGCGCCTTCTGTTCAGCCCGATCGATTCGAACACTAAATACTTCGCTCTCTTTATCGCCAACAAGGCAGAAATTGCTGACGATGTGATTGCAGAACATCTGAGGGGCAGCACAGCCGACAAACTGATGGCAACAATCATTAAAACTTCCCAGCCCAAGAAAGAGAATTTCACACTCTATATTGATATGCTCAAAGACGAGGATCCTTTCGTCAAGCAATCCGCTTTTAATATCCTGTGCAAAATGACCAGGGAATTCTTCGATCAGATCATGGAAGCATCTCTTTCCGGCAACCCTGAGATCCGTAAAAATTGCCTGGCCCTGATCAGCCGGATGGGCAAGGAATCAGTGCGCATCATATCCCATAAACTGGAACTTGGGAATCAGACCGAAAAATTTCAGGCTGCCTATCTTGTCGGTCAACTCTATTTATATGACCTGAAAGACAAACTGGAAAACCTCAGCAATGACGGCAATGACTGGGTGCGTAAATTTTCACGCTTATCGCTTGCCAAGCTGGCCGGACCGGATGAGATCGGGAAGCTGATCAAATCTCAGAATCAGGACTCCAACGAAGCAGGCATCTCCCTTCTGCAGGAAGATCCGGATCTGTATGCTCCGATCTTGTTCAAATGCTGGAACGATGTCAGGGACCCGCTCCGCGAAAGGGTAAAAAAAATCCTGATCGATCAAGGAAAAAAACGACCGGAAATTTTGAATAAATTCCTGGAAAGTACCAGGGTTGAATCTGCAGTCACCTTCCTCAAAACGATTCAGAAGCAGCTTGATCTGAACAAGTCTTTCAAATGAGCCGCAATGACTGATCAGAGGAAAATCATTGTCCATCTTGCCGGCTTGAACCGGTCAGTCAAGGGTTTTCACGCCCGTCTAAAAGAAGCGACAGATGAGATTTCTTTCCAGGACAGCATCTGGAAGACAATCCCTCCAGAAAAGATGTCATTCCTCTCCAGCGAAGTTTCCGCCGAAAATTTCTCAGATTGCAGGATCATCAGTTTTTTTTCTCAAGAATATCCAAAACTTCTGAAAAAAATCCAGAATCCTCCCTATCTTCTCTTCCTGCTTGGGAACCTGGATGTCCTGCCTCTCCCTGCCATGGCTGTAGTGGGATCCAGAGAATGTACCGATTATGGCAGAGAACAAGCCCGCACCATTTCTACCCTTCTGTCCGAGAAAGGCTACACGATCGTCAGCGGACTGGCCCGCGGAATCGACACAGTAGCCCACGAAACAGCACTTGCGTGTAAAATCCCGACCATCGGAGTGCTGGCCTGCGGGATCAATGCGGATCCCGGAGCCAATGTAAGCACCCGACTGATGGAAAAGATTACCGGCAGCGGCCTTCTGCTGTCGGAATTTCTGCCGCATTCACGTCCTACGAGATTCAATTATCCGATCAGGAACAGACTGATCAGCGGACTTTCTCTGGGGACTGTCATAGTAGAAGCCGCGGAGAAAAGCGGCAGCCTGATCACCGGGAACTGCGCTTTCAACCAGCATAGAGAAGTCTTTGCAGTACCCGGCAGAATCACCGACAGGTCATCGCTCGGCTGCTTGAAAATGATCTTCGAAAACAAGGCGAAAGCCCTCTGGAAGATGGAAATATTGCATGAAGTCCTGCCTGACTACAGCTCAGAAATTCAAAAACTACCACATACCAACACCGGTTTGACAGAAGAACAGGCCTTGATTTTTAATTTAATCAAAACCGGCAAAGCTATCCCGTTTGATCGGCTGTTGCGCGAATCCGGTTTTTCACAGGGGACACTGGCCAGCATCCTGATCAGACTGGAGAGCTCCGGCATGATCAGGAAAGTACCTGGAAATTGTTACAAAGCGGAGAAATGATGGAAAAACTTCTGGAAATCATCACCCAGATTCTCAGGATCATCGCGGAGACCGAAGTCGATCCCAGGGAGAACAAGGAGCAGGTGATCAGCAAACTGGTGCAGGCAGGATTTGACGCCAACACCGCTGAAGCGGCACTGCATTTTTTCTTTTCCAGTCACAGCTTTCTACCGCGCCTCAAAGAAAAAAAGGTCAACGACCCCCTTAGAGTGCTGCACCCGAAGGAATTGAAAAATCTGACGACAGCAGCACAGGGACTCCTGCTCGATTTTCATGTGAACGGCTACATCTCTCTGTCTGAAATGGAAGAACTGCTTGAAATCGTCCAGGAAAGCAGTGAACAGATTGACAGCGCCGAAGTGCTAGAACTGCTGGAACAGACCTCAGGAATCAGGGATAGAGACAATGATTTCATCCCTGCCTCACTTTACTTGAATTAAAAGCATGAAACTAATCATTGTAGAGTCTCCAGGCAAGATCAAGACAATTCAGAAATTTCTTGGCAGCGACTTTCTGATTGCCGCTTCCAACGGTCATATCATGAATTTACCCGACAATGCCTTGGGTGTAGACCCTAAGAAAGGATTCATTCCGGAATACGTGGTGATTCCTGGACGGAAAAAAGTAATCCAGGATTTGAAAAAAGCCAAAGAATCCGCAACTGAAGTTCTCCTGGCACCTGACCCTGACCGGGAAGGGGAAGCGATTGCGAGCAACCTGGCGCAAGTTCTGAACATCGCCCCTGACAGTTCCTGCAGAATAGTTTTCCAGGAAATCACAGAATCAGCAGTTAAAAAAGCGATCGATAATCCACGCCGTATCGACCAGTCCAAAGTAGAAGCCCAAAAATCGAGAAGAGTGCTGGACAGGCTGGCCGGATATATGATTTCACCAGTTCTCTGGAGCAAAGTCGCCAAAGGCACATCTGCCGGCAGGGTTCAGTCAGTCGCACTTCTGCTTATCTGCGAACGGGAGCAGGAAGTCGAACGTTTTATACCGGAAAAATTTCATAAGATCTTCGCAGAATACAAGGGTGCTGATTATTCATTCACTTCAGAAGTCGTCTTGCGGGACGGAAAAAAATTCCGGATCGACGATACGGCTGAAGCCTGTCAGATCATTGAAAAATTAAAGGCTGAACCACAGCCGATTGACAGTGTTGAGATTAAAAGCAAGAAAGAGAATCCGCCGGATCCCTTTATTACTTCCACTCTGCAGCAGGAGGGGAACCAGCGTTTTGGTTTTTCAGCAGAAAGGACCATGCGCATTGCCCAGAAACTTTATGAAGGAGTTGACTTCGGCTCAGAAGGCTCAGTCGCCCTCATCACGTATATGCGTACCGATTCCGTCAGAATTTCCGAAGAAGCTAAAGCGGTTGCAGTTGACTATATCAAAGCTCGTTTCGGTTCCGAGTATCTTGGTGCAGGTAAATATGTCCGTCCCAAGAAGGATTCCAAATTCACCCAGGATGCCCACGAAGCCATCAGGCCAACCTATCTCAGCCGTGACCCGGACTCTGTCGCTAAATTTTTAAGCAGAGAAGAACTGCAGCTTTACAATATGATCTGGCAGCGATTTACTGCTTCCCAGATGGCACCAAGGGAATTTGAAGAGATCAGCCTGAGCCAGTCTTCAGGAATTTATGGCCTGGAAAGCAAATGCCTGCGCCAGACTTTCCTGGGATTCCGTGCTGTCTACAAAAGTGAAGCCTCGGAAACACAGAAAAACAACTTTGGTTCCCTGACAGCAGGCTGCAAGCTGACTCCCTCTTCTGTGGAAAGGGAAGACAAGGAAACCCAGCCTCCACCTCGTTTTACTGAAGCGACTCTGATCAAAGCCCTTGAAAAAGAAGGAGTCGGACGCCCATCCACTTATGCCCTGATCCTCAAAACGATCCAGGATCGAAAATATGTGGATAAAAATGAGCGGAAATTCCATCCTACTGATTTAGGGATAATAGTGAACGATGTATTAAAAAAATTTTTCAAGGAATTGATTGACATCAAATTCACCGCCCGGATGGAAGAAAAACTGGATAAAATTGAATTGGGCTCTGAAACTTCAGAAAAAATGCTGGACAGCTTTTATCAATCTCTGCTGTCGGAAATTGAGACCGCCAAGAAAAAATTAATCAAGATCAGGCTCAAAGTTTCAAATCCATGTCCTACCTGCCAGGGTGCTCTTGAAATCATTTATGGCAGAAACGGACGTTTCATCGCCTGTTCAAAATATCCGCTCTGTAAATTCACCAGACCTGTTCCCCAGCATGCCCGGCTTTTAAAAACAACCAGCTCTACCGAAGAAGATCAGCTGGATGTCACCGAATTTCTGGCAGCCAAAGAAAACTCTCTCGAGGTTCTTGGAACCTGCCCTGAATGCCAGGGAAACCTTGTCCAGCGAACCGGCCGTTTCGGTGATTTCGTAGCCTGCTCTAATTATCCTAAATGTAAATATACCCGTAAGGACAAAACACCCATTCCCTGCCCTGTGCTGGACTGCTCAGGCAATCTCTCGAGACGGAGGGGTAAAAAGGGAAGATTTTTCTATGGCTGTTCACGTTATCCGGACTGCAGTTACACTTCTTTCCAGAAACCGGAACTTACTCTCTGCCCTGACTGCAACCAGCCGATGAAGCTCAAAGATAAAACTTGGATCTGCCTCAATTGTGGAACTCCTGACAAAACTTGATGTTCAGCAGGAGTTCTGTGCTAAAGACTATTAATGTGATCGGAGGCGGACTGGCTGGTTGCGAAGCAGCCTGGCAGCTTGCCGGATTCGGGTTTCAAGTCAATCTCTTTGAGATGCGCCCTGAACACTCAAGCCCCGCCCATTGCACAGGTGGTCTCGCTGAACTTGTCTGCAGCAATTCACTGCACTCATCCGCGCCGACCACAGCCCCAGGACTCCTGAAAGAAGAAATGCAGCTCCTGAACTCTTTGATCATCAAGACTGCCTTTGAAACCAGTGTGCCTGCCGGAGGAGCTCTTGCGGTAGACAGACTTGCTTTTTCCGGAAAAATCGAAGACAGCCTTTCTAAACTGCCCCAAGTTAAAGTTTTCCGTCAAAAAATCAATTCTCTTTCCGAATTTTCCCTACCGGCAGTCTTGGCTTCAGGCCCTCTATCCGAAGGTCCTCTGTTTTCAGAAATCAGTCAGATCACTGGTGACAGCAACTTGTATTTCCATGATGCTGTCGCTCCACTGGTAGCAGGAGAGTCCATCGACTTCGCGAAATCCTTCTGGGCAGGAAGGTACGAGCAGGATGCAGATTACCTCAACCTGCCGATGAATCACAAAGAATATGATCGCTTTTATCAGGCTCTGATCAATGCTGAAAGCTATCCCAGACGGGAATTCGAGAAAAGCATTTTTTTTGAAGGCTGCCTGCCGGTTGAAGTGATTGCAGGGCGCGGTCGTGAAACTCTATGCTTTGGCCCTCTCAAACCGGTGGGGCTGACTTCCGATAAATCAGTCAAAGCGATAGTCCAGCTCCGTAAGGAAGATTCGACCAACCAGGCCTTTAATTTAGTAGGGTTTCAAACCAATTTACTGATTCCTGAGCAAAAACGAATTTTCAGGCTGATCCCGGGCCTTGAAAATGCCGAATTCCTCAGATTCGGTAAAATGCACCGCAATTCATACTTCAATTCTCCCCAAATACTCAATCAGCTGGAATTTATTGCCATCCCCGGCCTTTTTCTATCCGGACAACTCACAGGAGTAGAGGGTTATTGCGAATCGGCTTCCATGGGTCTTGCTGCTGCGCACTATCTTTACCAGAAAGAAAAAAATGTGTCCATCCCTTTCCCTCCGGAAAGTTCGATCGGTTCACTGATCAATCATTTAAGCCTGAAACAGAAATTTTTCAACCCGATGAACATCAACTACTCTCTTTATCCTCCATTGGAAGGCAAGGTCCGGCTAAAAAGCGAGAAAAAAGAGCTTATCCGCCAGAGAGCCCTGGCTTCAATCAAGCTTTATCGCCAGCGTTTAGAGTTGGTTTAGACCACGCTCTAAACGATGCCAGCCAGATTCATCCCATCTTAACTTTAAAAATCTCTTGCCAAAACAGCAATGATTGTTTAACATCAATTATATGCTGATCCCTTTGTCAGGTAATTATCGGATCCGTGACATTCTCAGTTTACCCTTAATCAGTTTTCTGGTCTTTCTGTCATTCACGATCATGTTCTTCATTGCCTGTGATTTCCTGGCTCCAAAATGCTTTGTGACAATCATGATGCCTGATTACAAACTATCCCTTCTCACACGAGCGGGAAATGTCCGCGAAGCTCTCAACGACGCAGGTATAGATCTGGAAAAAAACTATCTCGTAATACCGGACCTGACTTCTGCATTAAACAGCAACTGTGTGATCCAGGTGATCAAAGTCCAGAACCAGATCGTCTGCCAGACTTCTTTTCTTTCGCCGTCCACACCTGAGATCAAGAAAACAAAACTGTTGGCCTATGGCGAACAGCGTGTAATCTGGCCTGAACAACAAGGAAAAAAAATAACATACTATCAGGAGACCTATTTCAACTATCAGATGATCAGTAAAAAAATCATCAAGGAATCGGTTATAAATGAGCCCCAGCGGAAATTGATTCTGCTTGGTATAGGCGACCAGAATCTGCTGGACAATCTGAGGTTGAGTTTTCAAAGGAATGGTTCATCGCAGTCAATCCAGAGCGAAATTTCACCTGATTCCTGCCTTTATGCACCAGGCTGTGGCTATCTTTACTTTAACGGGAACAAGAGCAATCTGCCGGCAAATCTCAACCTTGTGATTGGTGATGCTGCCGGTAATTCACCGAAAGCATTCTATATTTTCTAATCAAATCGAGGTGCAGCATGAAAAAAACTCCACTTTACGAAGAAATGGTGAAAGCCAAAGGGAGAATGGTGGAATTTGCGGGTTTTATGATGCCGGTTCAATTTTCCGGTATTATTAATGAACACATGACAGTCCGCAAAAATGTGGGCCTGTTCGATGTTTCGCACATGGGCGAAATTACTGTCACCGGCAGTGATGCCTTGAAATTTGTGGATTTTCTCGTCACAAATAAAGTGCGCTCAATCTCCGACAATCAGGTACTATATTCTCCCATGTGCCATGAACATGGTGGAATTGTTGATGATCTGCTTGTTTACCGCTTCAATTCAGAAAAATTTCTGCTCGTAGTAAATGCCTCAAACATCGATAAGGATTTCAAGCATATCCAGACCATTTCAAAAAAATTCAAAGTCACAGTCAAAAATGACTCTGACAATTATGCCCAGATTGCTGTTCAGGGTCCAAAGGCGATTTTCGTAGTAGCCAAGCTCACCGAGATCGACCTTGATTCGATCAGTTTTTACTGGTTCAGGGAAACAAAAATCAGCGGATTCGACTGCATCGTGAGCAGAACAGGCTATACCGGAGAAGATGGCTTCGAGATCTACTGCTCCCCTAAAGCTGCCCCCTCCATCTGGCAGAATCTGATGAAAGCCGGTACCAAGTATGAAATACAACCATGCGGACTGGGCAGCCGCGACACTTTAAGATTTGAAAACAAGCTGGTGCTTTACGGACACGAACTTGACGATCAGACAACTCCTCTTAACGCACGGCTCAACTGGGCCATTGACTGGGATTCGGATTTCAACGGAAAAAATGCCCTGCTCAAGGAAAAGGAAGAGGGTCTGCGTAAAAAACTGGTGGGACTGGAAATGCTTACTGCTGGAGTACCGAGGCAGGGATACAAAGTTTTTGACAAAGATCAGGAAGTCGGCGTTGTCACCAGTGGCTGCAAAGCTCCATTCCTAGACAAATTTCTGGCACTAGCCTATCTGAAACCGGAGCTTGGCGAAATCGATTCCAGGCTTTTCGTGGAAATCCACGGCAAGAAACTGGAAGCCAAAGTAGTGAAAACACCGTTCTATAAGAAACCAGCTCTGACTAAGCTGGCCGTGCAGGAAAAACAGGCTGAAGCGTAAAAAAGAGGCATTCAGATGATTACGAAAGATCAAGCCCAAATTCTGATTAACCAGCACCTGAAATCCGAGAATCTTAAAAAACACTGCCTGGCAGCTTCAGTGATCATGAAAAGGCTGGCCGCGAAATTCGGAGAACCTGAGTCTGACTGGGAAATCATCGGGTTACTGCATGATCTGGATTTTGATCTCACCAGGGACAATCCGGAAAAACATTCCAGGCTGACTGAAGAAATATTAAGCAGGGAAGACTTTCCCAGAAATTATCTGGACGCGATTGTAGCTCACAATGAAATGACAGGCATGATCAGAAAAGAAAAGCTGGATTTTGCGCTGGCCTGTGCAGAGAGCATTACCGGTCTGATTGTAGCCTGTGCCCTGGTCTATCCAGATAAAAAAATTACTTCAGTGCAGCCAAAGTCGATCAAAAAGCGAATGAAAGAAAAAGCCTTTGCCAAAAATGTTTCGCGCGAAACTATCATGGAATGCGAAAAGATCGGCGTGCCGTTCGATGAATTTGTAGACCTTTCGCTGGCCGCAATGGGAGAGATTCAGGATCGGCTGATCTGATTTTAGAAATCAGGAGACTGCATTCTTATCCAAAACATCGTTCTGTTATTGCTTTTGTTTCTGTCGAGCCTCTGCTTTGGTGGTAGTTCCCAATCTTCCAATGATTCACGGGAAATTGTCCTGCTTTCCGATACCAGTGAAGCAGAACGGATCGGATCCACTCAGGAAATATTAACTGCTTTTCTGGAAAACAATGCCACCAAATTCGCCGAACTGCTTAAAACACCTCTGCTGGTGAATGTCTGTCAACCGCTTCTCCCACAACTGGCTTATCTGGCCGCAGGATCAGGTGAAATACAGATGCTGGAATGCCTGCTCAATGCAGGCTGTTCAGTCGAAATCATCAATTGCGCCTTTGATTCCGGACAACGTGTAAAGAATCCTGATGTTTTGAAATATCTGTTGAAAAGACCTGAATTTCCGTTAAGTGATTTCTCCATGAGCAAACACGAAAACCTTTATGCCCTTCTGCGCGAATCAGGTGACGAGGAACTGCTGATGCTGATGGCAGCCAAAGGCAGTCTCCAGCTTCACCCGGATATTCTACCCGCAGTCAAGAGCGTTGCACTTGCCAGGCAGCTCAAGCTGGAAACCTGGGATAAAAGGCTGGACGTGGAAAGCCCGCTTTGCTTTGTCAGAAACCCGGAAGTCGCTCAATACCTGATTGACTGCGGTCATTCTCCTGATCACGGCGAATTTCCCGGACAGCGTCCCCTGGCAATGACCCAGAGTGTTGATGTGGCCGAAGTACTGATCCGCAATGGCGCAAAGTTCAAATCCGCCCCACCGGTCAGCATGTGGGGCTGGGAAATTTTAACCAATGTCCAGAAAAAGGAAATAGCTGAATTGCTGATCAGTCTGGGTTGCAGATATGACTTTCAGGACGACTGGGGAGAGTATCCTATCCATGAGGCAGGCATTTCTACCACTGTGTTGAATTTACTTCTGGATAAGGGAATGTCTCCTGACCTCCTGGACAAGAAAGGCCTGACTCCTCTGTTTTTTTTCACTGATTCCGTGGAAAAAGCCGGCATATTATTAGATCATGGGGCTGATCCATTCTGCCGCACACCAGTCCAAGGCAGTTTAAAAGTGGAACAGGAGAAAACCGGCTACACCTTGCTCCACCGATCCCTGCGCGGTGATTTCGTCAGACTGATGGTGAAACACGGTCTGGACCCGAATCTCAGAGGGGGTGAACATAATGAAACACCATTGCATTGCGCGACACGCCTTGAAGTGATCGAAGCCCTGATCAGCGCCGGGGCAGACGTCAATGCCAGAGACGATCTGGGCCGCACACCCCTCTTCAACAGCCTGCTTGGAACTGAAGAAATAAAATTCCTGCTGGATAAAGGAGCTGACGCTTCAGCTGTCGATAAAGACGGGCATGGCATCCTGGAGTTCCAGCCGTCTCCGGCGCAGCAGGAACTGCTGCGCTCCGCAGGAGCTAAGGGTATTTCCTGTCCCCTGCAGAAGAACCGCACAGTAATCACCGATCCACTCACTTTTAAAAAAGTCCTGGAAAACGGCGGTGACATTCTGGCACCGTTCGATTTCAGCTCTGAAAAAGACGGTTTTTCCAAGCATTTCGAGGGGCAGCTTCCTTTGCTTGTTCTGCTGGAATGGAGATCTCTCGGCGTTTCATCAGGACAGGTCGATCCGCAAGACAGAACTTACCTCGATCTGATCAGGGAGTTTCTCGACAAAGGTGGAGACCCGAAAATCAAGGGCAAGCAGGGGCGGAATATTCTGGAGCTCTACCCCTGTCTCGAAGTGGCCAGAATGCTGGAAAAAAAAGGCTTTGACCCGGCAAAGGACATCACCAGGCTGCTGGAACGAGCTGTCAACGAGCCTGCCAATTCTGAATTCATCCAGTATCTGTTGGATAAAGGCGGACCAGGCCTGAAAGAGGCTGCACGATATGTCGCCGGAAGATCGAATGAGATAAAAAATCTCACCCTCCTAATGGACTGCCTGCCTGAGTATGTAGAAATGCTCACCAAGTTCGGGATTCCTATCAACGCAGCCGACAGCGAGGGCAGGACAGCTTTGCACTATGATGTCGGGCGCTGCGGAGGATCAGCAGCTTACAGCCTGAAAAAAGTAAACAGCTTACTGGCTGCAGGGGCAGATCCTCGCATTTTGGATAAATCGGGGAACACAGTCCTGCATGAAGCGGTCAGCGCTTTTTTTCACATGTGGCGGGACGACGGTGGAGGACATGATCAATCCGGCTATAAAATTTTTCTGGATCTGCTGAAGATTCTCAAAGAGGCAGGAAGCAACCCGGCATTAAAAAACAAGGCCGGTGAAACAGCCCTGGACGTGTTAAACAAAAAATGCCTGGAAAAAGGATTCGCAGGCGAGAAAATTGAAGTGATAAAAAAAACACTGGAATAAGAAAGATTTGGCTTTTACCATCTGACATTTTTCCGGTTTTTTGATAAGATTCAATTATAATTCATCAAAGGAGTTTAAATGTCTATTTCACGCATATGTTTTGCCCTGACGGCTTTTCTGGGAGCTTTTTCTGTGTCTGCAGCATTAATACCTGACAATGATGATCTTTTCCTGGACATGGTCCAGCACCGCACCTTTAACTATTTTCTTGAATGTGTAAATATGGAAAACGGACTGGTGATGGATCGCACTGGCAATTTCGGAAAACCGGATTTTGATTCTTCCCCGGCTACAGTAGCAGGGACAGGCTTCTTTCTCAGCTCCCTGATCGTCGGTATCGACCGTGGCTGGATCGACAGAACTGAAGCTGAACGGATTACCCTGAACACTCTCAGATTTTTCTGGGAAGACTTCCGCAATGAGCATGGCTTTTTCTATCATTTCGTGGACATGAAGAGCGGAGAACGCGTCTGGACTTGCGAAATTTCTTCCATAGACACCGCTCTTTTTCTCGCCGGAGCTCTGCACGCAGCCGAGTATTATGGAAGCGGAGAAATCCGGGATCTGGCAGACTCAATCTACCGCAGAGTAGACTGGCAGTGGATGACGAACGGTAAAAACATCCTCTGCATGGGCTGGCGGCCGGAAAAAGGATTCATCAGTTCATACTGGAACATGTATTGCGAATCCCTGATCATGTACCTGATGGCCATCGGCAGCCCCACACATCCGATTCCTCCCACATGCTGGGATGGCTTTGCCCGTCTGGTGGAAAAATACGGTGAATTCGAACTGATTTCCAGCCCTCCGCTTTTCACCCATCAGTATTCCCATGTCTGGGTGGATTTCAAAAACATCCATGACAAGTATGCAGATTATTTCACTAACTCCGTAAAAGCCACTCTGGCGAACCGCAGATACTGCCTCGACAATTCAGGCACATTTCACACTTTCAACGAAAACTGCTGGGGTCTGACCGCCTGTCTCGGTCCTGACGGATACACAGCTTACGGCGCTCCTCCAGGCGTTGCAGTCTGCGACGGGACCGTAGCTCCTGCAGCAGCAGGCGGATCGATCGTTTTTACTCCTGCCGAATCCATCAAAGTGCTCAGAAACATCCTGTCCAGCCAGAGCGAAAAGATGTGGGGCCGTTTCGGCTTCACAGATTCATTCAACCTGGACCGTAACTGGTTTGCTGATTATGCCTATGCCATCAATCAGGGACCAATCCTCCTGATGATCGAGAACTACCGCACTGGACTGATCTGGCATGATTTCATGAAATGCGCCTACATTACCCAGGCGATGCAGAAAGTCGGCTTCAAACCAGGAAAGTCAGGATTTCTCTCTCAGTCACTTACCAGAACCCACTCCAAAGTGTACTCCAGGGAAAAAAGGCCTGAACTTACAACCCACAGCTTCAGAGGTCAGGATTTTCTGAACTTTGATTCGCCTGAATGGAACAGCCAGGGAATCGCTCATTTCAGGCTGACTCAGGCAGACCTGGAATCAGGTTCACTCTCACACCCGGACTGTTATTGCGATGCTAAGATCGCATATACAGATAAGCAACTTCTGATCCGGGTCCGGGTCCGCGATCAGGAACTGGTCAGTGTGCATGATACTGAAGAAATGCAGTTCGACGACTGCCTGGAAATTTTCCTGGATACAGAGGACAATGGCCTTACCTGGTGCGGACCGAAAGATTTCCAGATTATTGTTTCACCGGATCAGACCCTTACCGATCTCAGGGTGCGGGACTTTTTTCATCAGGTACAGCTTAATATCACCAAAGCATACCGGAAATCTGCTGACGGGTATGAGGCAATCCTCGCGATTCCCAGAACTGAAACGCAGATGCAGGAAAACGGAATCGCTCTGACCATCGGATTCCACAACCTGGATAAAAATTCGGAAGGAAAAATGAACTGGTTTTTCCCCAGGCCCTGCACATTGCTGGGAAGAATTAATTTCCAGACAGAAGCCATAAAATGAAAAACCTGCTGACAATCTTATTCTGCCTGCTTTGGGCGGGTCTCTGCTCTGCCGGTGAAATCACGGTCTGGGCGATGGGCGCAGAAGGAAAACTGATTTCCGCGATGACTGCAGATTTTGAAAAAGAGTACCCGGACATCAGGGTCAAGACCCAGTCCATTCCCTGGACAGGAGCGCATGAGAAAATCGTCACCTCCGTAGTGGGCGGCATTCCTCCTGATGTCTGCCAGATGGGCACCACCTGGATGTCCGAACTCAATTCCATGAATGCCCTGGAGCGGCTGGATGATTATCTGAAAGCGTCTAAAACCACGGTTTTAGAAAACTTCTTTCCTGGTTCCCTGGAGAGCTGCCGCAGGACTGACGGAGTGTATGGAGTCCCCTGGACAGTTGACACCCGCGTCTATTTCTATCGTGAGGATCTTTTCCAGAAGGCCGGGATTTCGAATTTTCCAAAAACCTGGGATGAACTGTCACAGGCCACTGACGCGATCTTGTCCTATAAAAAACAAAACAACCTTCCCGGATACGCGATCTCACTTCCCATCAATGACTGGCAGCCGTATCTATTGTTCCTCTGGCAGAACGGTGGCAGCATCATGGAAACAGGCGACACAATCTGCAGGCTGGACGGCCCTGAAGCCATAGAAGCCCTTTCCTTTTACAAGTCTTTTTTCGAAAAAGGTGCCACTCCGAGGGAATCAGCCAAGGACATGGACCTTTTTAACGCCTTCGAATCCTGTTATTACCCGATGTTCATCTCAGGCCCCTGGATGGTTTCCGAAATTTCCAGAAACAAGCCGGGGATCGACGGACTCTGGAAAACCGCCCCCATGCCTGTTAAAAAAGACCACACTTCCTTTATCGGCGGCTGTAATCTGGTGATCTTCAAGGATTCGAAGCACAAGGCTGATGCCTGGAAATTCATCGATTTTCTAAGCAGGCCTGAAGTTCAGGCAAAATGGTATGCAGTCTCCCGCAATCTGCCTGCCTCAATCCCGGCCTGGGAAGACCAGAACATCAAGAGCAACGGACTCCTGCAGGCATTCAGGGAACAGCTCAACTGCACCAAATCCCCGCCTGCCATTCCTGAATGGGAGAGGATCGCCTCCCTGATTTCCCAGACCATGGAAAAAGTCATTTACGACAAACAGAGCGCAGGGGAAGCTTTGCACGATGCAAGTGTGTCAGTAAATAAGATGCTCTCAGACAGGCCTGCAGAACAATCCACTGGATTCAAGACTTTCCTAGTTTCCATCCTGTCCGCCCTGCTCTTCGGTTCAGCCTTTTTCTACCTCAAACCCAGGCTCGGTGAGACTCCAGGATCAAAACAGGCCTGGATCTTCCTCTTTCCTGCGATCGCGATCCTGACAATATTTCTCTTCATCCCGCTCGCTGCTTCATTCATCATGAGCCTGACCAACTGGAACGTTTCGGCGGTTAACAATCCTGGCCGGGTGGTTTTCATAGGGCTCCAAAATTACATTGCCCTGTTCAGTGACCCTGTTTTCTGGATCTCGCTCAGAAACACTTTGCTTTTTGCTGTAACCGGAGTGCCGCTAAACATTATCACAGCTCTGATCATGGCTGTTGCCATCAATCAGGGTGTAGTCAGGCTGAAGCCTTTTTTCCGCACCTCTCTTTTCCTGCCGGTGATCACCACCATGGTGGCAGTCGCAGTAGTCTGGCGCTGGCTGTACAACGAGGAATACGGAATCTTCAACTGGTTCTGCGGATTGCTGGGTTTCGGTCCTTTCCACTGGCTTTCCGGACCGGCTCTGGCGCTGTTTTCTCTGATCATGATGTCGGTCTGGAAGGGTTTCGGCTACAACATGATCATTTTTATCGCAGCCCTTCAGTCGATCCCCACTGAAATATACGAAGCTGCAGATATCGACGGAGCGAGCCGCCTGCAGCAGTTTTTCAGGATCACTCTGCCCATGCTTTCGCGCACCATGGTTTTCGTGCTGGTGATGACCACCATCGGATACCTGCAGTTTTTCACTGAACCCTATGTGATGACAGAAGGCGGTCCGCTCAACAGCACCATGTCCGTGGTTTTATACATGTACAATCACGGATTCAAGTTCTACAATCTCGGCTATGCATCATCTGTCGCCTATGTGCTCTGCGCCCTGATCTGCGCCTTCACTGTGCTGCAGTTCAAGTTCTCCAAGAAAAACGACTGGTAGGTGTGATTTGAAAAAAGTCTTTGAAACGATCGCCCTGCATATCCTGATCCTGGTCTGCGTGACAGCCACGCTGCTGCCGCTGATCTTCATGGTCTCTACCTCTTTCAAGGAAACCTCGGAAATCTTTTCTAAAATTCCATCCCTGATCCCCAAACACCCCACGCTCGAGCATTACAGGCAGCTGTTTGGAGCCATGGCTTTCACCAGGCAGTTTCTCAACAGCCTGACTGTAGCCCTGGGACTGACCATAATGTCGCTTCTGATCAACTCCATGGCTGCCTTTGCCTTTGCCAAGATGTATTTCCGCGGCAGGGAACGGCTTTTCACATTGCTTCTGATCACCATGATGGTGCCTGGCCAGGTGACTATGATGCCTGTTTTCATCATTTTGAAATACATGGGTCTGCTCAATTCCTATCTCGGCCTGATCATACCAGGCAGCGCCAGCGTATTCTCCATCTTCATGCTGCGCCAGTTCATGTCCGAAATCCCTGAATCGCTCCTGGAAGCGGCCCGCATCGACGGGTGCAGCGAATACGGGATTTACTGGAAAATCATGCTGCCGCTCTGCAGGCCTGTGCTGGCCACGATCCTGATCTTCAGCTTCCTGGGCTCCTGGAATGAATTCCTCTGGCCCCTGATCGTGATGCTGGACGAAGGAAAATACACGCTTCCAGTGGCTCTTGCCAATCTCAACGGACAGTATAACACCGAATGGGGCCTGCTGATGGCCGGCTCGGTCGTGGTAATCCTCCCTGTAATCGCAGTCTTCCTGATGGCACAGAAGCACTACATCAAGGGCATCGCCGCAGGAGCCGTTAAAGGCTGAGCAGCATCCGGGGGTCCACTCGCATAGATCGGGGACATGTTGTTCTTTAGAAGCTGTTAATCTGAACGCAGTGAAGATTTACAGCTTCTTAATCCCCGAAGGGGACCCTTATCTTTACCCAAATTACGGCTTGTCCCCGTTGGAAGGCATACAACAATCAGTCAAGGGGGGACGTCATCCCCCCTTGACAATCCCTCCAATCCGGGGGACTCTGTCCCCCAGAACCCCCTTGCGGGGAGTTGAAGGATTCAGCCTCTGTCAAAGAACGCCATTGCCATTTGTTTGATAACAGAAATGATCTTCGCAACAAAACAAGGTTGTGCGTCTTTACCCAAGGTTTGGTTCAACCCTCTCAACCCCGCCATATGCTTGTGCGTCTGACAAGATAAGAAAATGGGTGCACAAAATTTAAATGATCTTCTTCGAATAATGTCCCTTTAATGTTATCCTTTAGAAAATTATAGTCAGGTAATCACCCTTGTTTAACCCGGTAAATTTCTTGAAGAAATTCCCTAAAGAATACTTACTGTTTGTTCCTTTTTTTCTTGTTTTACTTTACGTTTTTCTGATTGTATTAATTGGCACATTGGTAAACTTGAATAATGAAAAAAACAGCGCAAGTATTCAATCAATGAACCATATTCGTGACTCATTGATTAGATATCATCAAAGCGAAGGCAGATCCTGCGAAAATCTGGAGAACCTTGTTCCTAAGTATCTACCAGAATTGCAGAAAGATAAATGGGGCAATGACTATACAATCATCCCTTCTGACGGCGTCATTCTCTCGGCCGGACCGGATGGTAAAATTGACTTGAATGATTATTCAAGCCAGGCCAATCAAGACAATACAACGGTTTCCTTTCTTCCGCCGCTTGCAATCTTGGATTTCGCGCTCACTGTTGATGCCAATGGAAACAAACTGATCGACACTGGCGATGTTATCACCATCTATTTCAGTAAAAAACCGGCGACTCCTACTGCGGCCAGCTCAAACGACTTTGAATTTAGTGGACATATCGATAACAATAGTATCCCGATGGTGAAATTTCACGCTTTAAGTAAAGATTCTGCAGCAACCGGCATAGACAGCCAGGGTAACCCTGCAAACGGTGACGACATCGGATTGTTGACTGTGCAACCGCCTGTTGCGGGAGCTGTTCCAGGCGAATTGGACGGCAGGTATGATTTTGTCAATCTGATAGTTTCCCGTGATCCCGGATCATCATTTCAGGCCGATGTTTACATCTGCTTCTCACCTGCCGCGATATCTTTACCATGGTCATCCGCTAAATATGCGGACAAGCGCCGTATCCTGCCTTTAGCTTCGAAAAACAATGTCAGATGCAAAAGACCTGGTGAGTATTAATTAATTCCGATTCAATCCTCCTTAGCTGCTCCAACCAATGTTAGGGGTTGAGAGGGTAGCTCCAGACCCTGGGTAAAGACGCTGGAACCTTTTAGTCAGATAATCAATTCTGTTCTCAAACAGATGGTAAGAACGAACTTTGATAGTAGCACCATCCCGGCCCACCCCGCAAGGGGGTGCAGGGGGACGGAGTCCCCATGCTGGGAGGGATCGCCAAGGGAGGGTCGAAAATCCTCCCTTGGCCTGTATGTGTATCAAAGCAACTGCACTTTACCCAATCCTGTGATAAAATATATTGTAGAAACTGAATGTCGATGCAGTGTTGCCGGGGGTGCAATGGGCAGAGAAGCGATACTGGAGATCCTGAGGGAATTCAAAAATAAATTTGGCAAAAAGTACGGGATACTGTCAATCGGTGTTTTCGGTTCTTTCGCCCGTGAAGAAGCTGGAGAAGACAGTGATCTTGACATCTGCGTCAAAACTGAATCACCCGATGCATTCGCCCTTGTCCACATCAAGGAAGATCTTGAAAACAGGACTAACCGCCGTGTGGATCTGATCCGTTACCGGGAAAACATGAATCAGTTTCTGAAAGAAAGAATCGGCAGAGAGTGCCTTTATGTATGACAGAGATCTGGTCCTGACAATCCTGAAACAGATCAGTGATGCCCTGGACAAGATTAGCAAACGCGCCATTTCGATCACTAAAGCAGAAGACTTTACTTCCACACCAGCCGGAGCTGAAAAACTTGACAGCATCTGCATGCTTTTAATCGCCGTCGGTGAAGGCGTGAAAAACATCGACAAAATCACTGATTCCACCCTGCTTCCGAAATACCCGAATATCGACTGGTCAGGAGTGAAAGGAATGAGAGACATCATTGCTCATCATTACTTTGACGTTGATGCTGACCAGGTCTTCTGGATAGTGAAAAACAAAGTGGATTCTCTTTCTGAAACAATAGAAGAAATGATAAACGGACTGAACAACTAATTTTCAGGCTTCATTCAGCCAACATTAGAGAGGGGACTATCATGAAACTTCTGAAGGGCAAGTATGGCCATTTCGAGGATGACGGCAAAACCTATCTGATCACTGACTGGAAAACCCCGAAACCGTGGATCAACGTGATTTCCAACGGAAAATGGGGTTTGACCTTTTCCCAGACAGGCAGCGGCTATTCCTGGCTGGAGCACGCCATGTATAACCGCATCACGCGCTGGGACCAGGACCTGATTTCAGACAATCACGGCAAATACCTGTTCCTGCGGGACGATCAGAGCGGAAAATACTGGTCCGTCACTCCTATGCCTCTGCAGACAGACTTCGATTTTTATGAATGCCGCCATGGCCTTGGCTATACTGAAATCACCACTGAGTTCAACGGGATCAGAAGCAATCTGCGCGTGTTTGTGCCGCAGAAGCATCAATGCGAGATCTGGACACTTAAACTTAAAAATGTTTCAGACAAGCCCAGAAAACTATCCGTTTATCCTTTGTTTTACCCGGTTCTGGACACTTTCCCGGACTGGCACAGGGAATTTCACAAGACTTTCATCCAGTCCCATTTTGACAAGAAATACAATGCGCTGGTTTTTGGGAAACGACTCTGGACTGCACCATTGCTCAAAGACCCGGGCTGGAACAAGGAATGGCCCTATGAAATGTTCTTCATGGCTAACCTGAAACCGGCTTCCTTTGAGTGTTCCAGGGAGCACTTTCTCGGCCAGTACAATACCGTCAACAATGCCGCAGCTTTCACGAAAAAACACCTGTCAGGCGTCAGCGGCACAGGCTTTGAGCAATGCGCAGCCATGCAGTATGAAATCTCTCTTCCCAAGGGCAAGGAAATCCGTGTCGATTTCTGCCTTGGCGCAGAAGCGCTTGGCCAGACCGGAAAAACACTTGCCAGATATTCCAAGGCACTTTCAAATGCAGATAAACTCTTCAGCGAAAGCAAAGCTTTTTGGCTGGAATTCTGCGAAAAGTTGCTCGTGAAAACTCCTGAACCGGCCCTGGACGTACTGGTCAATTACTGGCTGAAATATCAGGCTTTCTCCTGCCGCGTGCTGGGTCGCAGCGCATACTACCAGTGCGGTGGAGCCTATGGCTTCCGCGACCAGCTTCAGGACAGTCAATTGTTCCTGTCACTCGATCCGGAACGGACAAAAAAGCAGATTCTCGATCATGCCTCGCACCAGAGAAGCGACGGCATTGTCCAGCACTGGTGGCACCCTGTCTCAGGTGAAGGCCGGATCAATGACGTTTCCGACAATCTGCTCTGGCTGACCTATGTCACGCTCGAATATCTGGATGAAACAGCTGATAACGGCATTTTAAAAAATACAGTCCCATACCTTGATAAAGGCAAAGGGACGATTCTGGAGCATTGCCGCAAATCAGTCGACATGGCGCTTTCGCGTATGAGCCGCCGCGGCCTTTCCCTGATCGGGGAAGGCGACTGGAACGACGGGCTGAATGGAGTGGGCAACAACTGGAAAGGCGAGTCGATCTGGCTGTCGATTTTCCTGTTCGGCATCCTGGAGCGCCTGGCTGCCCTGCTCGATAAGCTTGGAGACAAGAAATCCGCTACAAAATACAGAAACGCCTCTGTCGCACTTGGAAAAGCGGTCAAGAAACACGCCTTTAACGGCAAATGGTTTGACCGGGCCACAGACGATCACGGCAAAGTCCTTGGAACCCTGACTTCCAAAAAAGGTAAGATCTTTGTCAATCCCCAGTCTTGGGCGGTGATCACTGGCCTGGTCAAAGGCGAAGAAGCCAGAAATCTTCTTTCGCAGGTGAAAAAACATCTGTATAAAGACTATGGCGTGCTGCTATTTACCCCGGCTTTTGATGTTCCTGACAAAAACATCGGCTATCTCTCGCGGTATGCACCTGGAGTACGCGAAAACGGCGGGGTCTACACCCATGCCGCGATCTGGACTATGATCGCCCAGGCTAAAGCTGGAAACACTGAAATGGTTTTTGAAACCTTCCGCCGCCTCTGCCCGACTCTGCTATCAAATGCCGATGCAGACCGCTACAAAGGCGAACCGTATGTCACGCCAGGCAATATCGAAGGCCCGGAATCGCTGGAAGAAGGCAAAGGCGCCTGGACCTGGTATTCAGGCTCAGCCGCCTGGCTTTACCGTGCCATAGTGGAGTACCTTCTTGGCGTGAGAGTGGAAAACGACAAACTAGTGGCAAAACCCTGCCTGCCAAAGGGCTGGAAGGGATTCACAGTGGAGAGGCTTTTCAGGAATAAAAAGTATCTGGTTGAGGTCAAGAGAGAAAAGAAGGCAAAAGAACCTAAAATTAAGGTTCACGAAAAGAAATAAAATAGATAGTTGGACTTATTCATGAATAAAGAGTTCAAGACGGGCCTCCGGCCGATAGTCGCTTTTATCAGCCATTTAATCAATAAATTATGGAGGTAGCATGAAACCAAATGGCGGACACTTTACGATCAATGGCAAGCCTTTCTTCATCTATTCCGGCGAAATCCATTATTTCCGGATTCCGCCGGATCAATGGAACGACAGACTGAAAAAAGCCAAAGCTGCCGGCCTGAACGCCGTCGCTTCCTATATCCCCTGGATGCTGCATGAGCCTGAGGAAGGCAAATTCGATTTCAACGGCCGCACCTGGAAGAATCTGGACGTGATGCGCTTTATTAAACTGGTGCAGGAAAATGGAATGTATTTCATCGCCCGCATCGGGCCTGTCAGCAACGGCGAGATGATCAATGAAGGCCTTCCTTCCTGGCTGCTGGAAAACTATCCAGGCGCTTTCAACCGCAGTTCAGACGGTAAAGCAGCGCATCAGCAGGGTGCGCCTGCTTATAACAGCAAAGTGTTCCTGAAAAAGGTAGAGGCCTGGTATGACCAGGTGATCCCGCTGCTTACGCCTCTTCAGCATCCTGAGGGTAACATCATCGTCTTCCAGCTCTGCAATGAAATCGGCTGCGTGAACTGGGTGGGTAAAATGCCAGATTACACGCCTGACGCCCAGGCCATGTATCGTGATTTCATCCTCAAGAGATATAAAAAAGTGAAAGCAATCAACTCGGCTTACGGGATATCTTTGAAAGATATTTCAGCGCTCAAACAGCCGGACAAGAACTGCAAACGTGAGTGCTTCCGCAAATGGCTGGACTGGGGGGATTTTTACCGCCACTATTACGCCACTTATTATTCAAAACTGTCAGGCATGGCCAGAAAGCGCGGCATCCGCACCCTGCTGATCGCCAACATACCTCAGTTTTACGATTTCGACGTGCGCGGCAGAGGGCTTTACTCAACGACCACTACTTCGATTTTCCGCGATTTCAGTAAGCTCACCGAAGGAGTCATCTTCGGAGGAGCCTATCAGATGAGACGGCTGGATTACGAAAACTTCCATGACATACTCCTGACTTCTGAGCATGTGAAATCAATTACTGCAGAAGGTTTGCCCGCGATCTGCGCCGAGCTGCAGAGCGGAGTGCTGGCTGACAGGCCCAGGCTTTACCCGCCTGATGTGGAGCTGAATCTCAAAACCTCCATGATCAGCGGGCTGAACGCTGTGAACTGCTACATGTTCGCAGGCGGAACCAATCAGCGGGGCATGGGCCAGTTCGGACCATATCATGAATGGCAGGCGCCTGTGGACAGCCACGGAGCTCTGAAGAGCCATTATGAACCCATGCAGAGATTCGGAAAGCTCGTCAGCCAGATCGGTGAACAGATTGCAGTCTGCCGGAAGCAGACGGATCTCACGCTTGGGTTTTACGAGGATCACCTGAAGACCGAATATCTCGAAGGCGAGCTGGCCGAGGAACTCTACAACCGGCGAAACCGTTATTATTACGATGGCCTGGCCAGGCTTCTCTCCCTTGCCGGATACAGCTATTCTGCAACAGACATCAACAATCCAATTCCCGAAGATGTGAAATTCCTGGCAGTCTGCTCCTTCAGCCTGATGTCAGTAAAAGCTCAGCAGAATCTGGCGGATTTCGTAAAGAGAGGTGGCCGGCTGCTTCTATCAGGCGAACTTCTGATCTGCGACGAATACGCAAAAAAAGCGCCGGTATTTCTGAAGGAAATGGGTCTGTCGGCAGTCAGAATACCTTCCATGCGCACCGTGATGCTTGGTAAGAGGGAAATCTATCTCGACAATCAGCCTGTGGACTGCTTCAAAGACATTCCTAAATCCTGTAAAGCCATCGCCAGCTGCGGAAACAAACCCTGCGGTTTATCCGGAAAATTCGGCAAAGGGAAACTGATCCTGCTCGGATTCAATCTCTGGGACAAATTCGATTACTTCGTGGAAATCATGGACGAACTGATGAAAGACCTTGGAGTAGTAAAAAAAGTGATCTGCTCCACCAGGGATCTTGTAACAGTGCTGCGGGAGCATGAAGGACGCGGATTCCTTTTTGCCGGCAACTTCCACGAAGACAAAGCCTGTGGCAGAGTCGGCATCGATATCGGAGCGGAGAAAATCAGTTTTGATCTGTCCCTGAACATGAGAAGCGGAGTTATCCTGCCTCTCAATCAGCTGGTCGGGAAAAGCGGCGAACTTGTCTATTCCACAGCCGAAATCCTGCATTCCTCCGAAAAGAAGGGTACGCTGAAATTAGAACTTTTTGCACCCACTGAAACCGGATTCGAGCTTGTGTTCAGAAATCTGGCAGTCAAATCAGTGTCTGTGAAGCACGGGAAAGCAAACCTGGTTAAAACCGGCAAGTTACTAGTGAAAGTAACTGTCCTTCACGGAAAAGGCGAAGGCCCGCTGAATGAACTGCTGATTAAAATAAAAAGGGCGTAGTCACGCCCTTTTTATCATACTTAATCGTTTTTTTTGTTATTTACAGCCGCAGCTGCAGCCACATTCTTTGCCGAATTTCCCGGCCAGCACTTCAGCCATTTCCATGCCCACGCGGAACTGGCCTTCCACAGTCGTGGCGCCAAGATGCGGAGTTCCGATCACCTGAGGAAGCTCAAACAGCTTCCAGTTCTCGGGCGGCTCTTTCTCGTAAACATCTATTGCCGCGCCTGCGACCTGTCCGGCTTTGATTGCCTCATAAAGATCGTTTTCATTGATGATCCCGCCGCGGGCGCACTGGATGATCCGGACGCCCTTCTTCATCATCGCGAATTTGTCTTTGTTCAGGAAATACTTTGTCTCATTGGTCAAAGGAAGATGCAGGGAGATATAGTCTGAATTTTTCAGAAGCTCTTCCCAGCTGACAAGTTTGGTATTCGGCAGATCCGTCTTTTTAACAAATGGATCATAAGCCAGTACTTTCATGCCAAGGGCTGCGGCGCGTTTAGCCACTTCAGACCCTATGCGGCCGATCCCCAGAAGTCCCAGGGTTTTCTGATAAAGCTCATAGCCTTTGAAGGCTTTCTTTTCCCATTTGCTCTGCTTCATCAAAGCTGTGGCCTGGGGGATTTCCCTGGCCATCGCGAACATGTAGCCGATGGCGAGTTCAGCGACAGAAATCGAGCTGGCGCCCGGGGTATTGAGCACTTCAATCTTGTTCGCCTTCGCTGCTTCCTTGTCTATATTATCTGTGCCCACACCGCCCCTGAAGATCACTTTGAGCTTCTTGCCGGCATTGATCACATCCTTAGTGACTTTTGTGGCTGAGCGGACAATCATTATTTCATAGTCAGAAATGATCTTGAGTAATTCGTCTGGAGTGATTCCACCCTTGTCTGAGACTTCGAAACCGCTCTGTTTCATCTTTTCCACAGCTTCCTTGGCAATCGGATCGCAGATCAGAATTTTCATTTGCCCCCCAGAAAAAAAATTAGGCCGTGCACCTGCCCTCGACAGGACCATCCGGTCGTAACCCTGGCAGCCAGCTCCAGCCAGGCAACCCTGCGGCACCCGGAGTGACTTGTTTACCGCTGCTTCCTTCCGGACCTGACGGGGTTCACAAGGCTCCGCTGCGCAAGACCTGGCCTTCAACGCCACTTTCCAGAGGCAGCACCAAACAATGCGAGCCTCAAACAGGCTTCACCCTTGCTATAGCGGGTTGCAAGTTACAGGGCACCGCTACCTCCCCGGTTAGCACAGCCGGAATCAGTATAACAGAATGAAAACTGCATTCATAATTGGTAATCCGGTCCCTGAAAATTAAGTCCACACCGGCTTTATCCGATATCAATCATAAATTCAGGTAAAAAAAAAGAGATGAAAACACAACTAATTCTACTGATCCTGATTGCAGCCTGCGGTCTTTGCCTGGCTGCTGATCCATCAGCTTCGAGCGTTCTTCCAACCGGATATGCGCCGAAGAATCCTGATCTAGCACTGACCCAGGACGGCACGATTGAGCTGGTGTTTGAAAGCAGCAAAGGCACTTCAGCCCAGGAAATCTTTTTTACCGAAAGCACCAATGAAGGCCGCACCTGGTCTACGCCTGTGCCGATCTCCATCGATGACAGCCATTCAGCCGCCAAACCCAGGATTGCCGTCTATCAAAATGAAGCACATGCCATCTGGCAGGAAAAACCGGGTAATGTTTATGAAATATATTACAGCAGAAAATCTGGCATTGGTTCTTCCTGGACTGCACCGGTGATAGTATCGAATACCGATGAAGTCACCTCCCAGAATCCTGGAATCGCTGTTTTCCGGAAAAACGTGGCCAATAATGTCTGCGTAGTCTGGGAAGATTCGAGGAACGGCGGCATACCGGAAATCTATTACAATCAATTCAATCACCTGGAGGATGTAACAGTACCAAACCCCCTGCCGAACAAAATCAGACTGTCACAGGTGAACGGTTCCCCTTCCACTGCACCGGCGATCACAGCAGACCTCTCTTCAAACCTGAGCTGTTTTCATGTCGCCTGGACCGACAACCGCAGCGGGCAGAATGAGATTTATTACAGTTCAATCGGCGGCAGCGTCCTGATCGAAACCATGATCAGCACCGACGACTCGGCTGTCTCTCAATTTCCGTCGCTGGCGGCTTCCAGCAGTTCCCTGCAGATTGTCTGGGACGATTACAAATACTTTGGCTTGAACGGTACCGATCTTTTCACCAGGAGTTATTCTCTCACCGGAGTTGCCGGCCAGAAGCAGGAACTCGTGAAAAATACCGCCAATTCCACCGCTTCTTCGATCATCTCCGACAAGGATGGAAATTTCCATCTTGTGTGGCAGGATGACAGAAACGGTAATTATGAAATCTACTATATGAAAAAGGATAATGTCGGCTGGTCCTCACAGATCAGGCTGACCCAGAATTCCGAAAATGCCACTCATCCGGTCGCAGTGGCGGCACCATATCCGACAGAAGCCGGGACATATCCAAGCTTTGCCGGAACCGGTGTCTACATCGTCTGGCAGGAAAGCTCCAACCTTTATTACATCCATCTTCCGGCCGGCGGCGCATCAGTGAATACCCCGACAGCAGTGATCAACCCATTGAATGGTGAAACTGGAATCGCCCCGGCTGTGATCCCCTCGGCAACATACACCAGGGAACTGGATGTGGCAACAGTCACCGCCAACACGGTAAAACTTTTCGAAGACACTTCCAGCGTACAGGTAAATGGCGCTGTTTCACTCAGCACGGACAAGAAAAAAATCAGTTTCTATCCGCAGACTACCCTAAAGTATGGCACAACCTATCGCTTCGAACTCACATCAGCGATCACAGACACCCAGGGCAACATGTCTGTCGCTTATGTGTGCCGCTTCACCACAGTGTCGCCTGAAGCCGGACAGCCAGGTCAGGGGTTGAAACTCTCCGCAGTCAAACCATACCGCCAGGGCACAAGCATCGCCTTCTCCTATAAACTGAATTTTGACCCTGCAGACAGCATCACTTCAGTGATCATCAAAATCTACAGCATGAATGGCAGACTGATGAAAAAGATCGATAATGCCGATAAGGTTGGGGTTGAATGTACTACAGTCTGGGACGGCGTCAACCGTTTCAATGACCGGATTGCGAACGGCATCTATTTCTACACGATCAGCGCCAGCACGGACAGTGGCAAGCACGACGAATACAAGGGAAAATTTCTGGTGGCCGATTGAGGAAAAAATGCAGAAACTGCTAGTTATATCCATTTTGTTTAGCTTGACTCTCGCCGCGGTCGCCAGAGAGAGTAACGCCGAATACTTTGTCAAAACTCCCCAGGGAGTCAGGGCTCAATCGCTTGGCAATGCGGTCACGGCAATCTCAGACGATCCGCTCTGCGTGTACTGGAATCCTGCAGGCATCGCCCTGTCCAGGGAAATGGACCTCTCCAGCTGTCATTCTCAGAAAATGGGGAATGCATATACCAATGATTACCTGGTTTATCTATATCCTTTTCAGAAGCATGGCACACTCGGGCTTTCATATTTCAATCAGACTGTCGACGATATTACTGTGCTCGGGACAAATCCAAACCTGGCCGGCACTGTCAAGGACGACCAGCACGATTTTGTCCTCAGCTATGGCTACACTGCCAACGATCACTTCTGCGTGGGTACCAACTTCAAGTATCTAGCGCAGAAGAATACAGTTACTGCCAGAGGCCTGGAATGCGATACAGGCTTGCTTTACAAAGGCAATCGTTACATCGATTTCGGCCTGACGATCGCGGACTGGTGGCCAACCAGCTTCACCTGGACAACAGGTAAAGAGGAATACATCCCGACTACGGTCAGAAGCGGATTCCTTTATCATTCTCCGCAGGAAAAGTTTAGAGCCGAGCTGGACGGCGAGTTCACTGCCGACCGGGACAGCGTTGCCAGGTTCGGCGGGGAATACAAAATGAATAATTTTCTGGCTCTGCGTGGAGGATATGAATTGGGTTACGGCGAAGGTGGCAATGTCTCACTCGGTTTCGGCCTGACTCATGAAAACTGGAAATTCGATTACACCTGGACCGATTCAGACCTTGGCAGTTCCAACCTGTTCGGAGCTACAGTCGCCTTTGACCATCCCCGCAGGAAAAAGCATGCTGAAAGATCCGAACAGCTGATCGGCTCGGAGCTTAACGAAATCAAGAAAGAAATGAGGGATGAGACTATCGAACAGAAGCCGGAAGCCTCTAAAACCACGATGGACGAGGTAATCGCCCGCTACAATCATTCCAACTATGTTTACAAAGACGCGGAAAACGCCAAAGCCGGCACATCCGAAGCAGCTGCAGTCTCGGAATCGGATCTCACTGCTCCAGGCAAAGAGCATTTCGATCTGGGCAATGTCTATTTATTGAGGAAGATGTACACCAAATCCATCGAAGAATACCTCAAGACTATCGAAACAGATCCTAATTTCGCCAAAGTCCACTTCAACCTTGCTGCCATATATCAGAAGATCGAAATGGATGAAAAATCCATCTATGAATACCGCTATGCTTTGAAACTCGAACCCGATAATCTGAACGCCCTGCTCGCACTTGGCAACCTTTATTACAACAAGGGGCAATCTGACAAATCAGTAATCTATTACAATAAGGTCATCATCCTGGCTCCGCAATCACTGCAGGCGGATGTGGCGCGGAAACGCCTGGGAAATCTCTAAAAACCCATTTTGATTCTGTAACAATCTTTTTACTCCTATTTTGCTCATTTTCTCGACTTTCCACAGTAAAATCTAATCATGGAAATTGTTAGAACTCAAAACAATCTGGGGGGGTATCATGCTTGACCTTGAATTCAGAACCAAAAAATCTGTTTGCCTGGAGACCTTGCTGGATCTGCAGGATTTTGCTCTGGACTCCTGGTTGAGCGGGATTGTGAATAAATCCCTTTCACAATCCGGCAGGCTCTGCAGGAGCCTGAAAAAACTGGACCTCAGCTGCGGAAAATCCGGGAATCGGTTGCTCTCACATCTGGAAATACTGATTAAACATCTGAATCACGATTTCAGAAGCTGGCTATCAAAAAAATTTACCCCGCTTGACTCACGTCTGCCGAACGATACTGTGCAGATCTATCTGGAATTCATCTACAAATATCGAAAAGCCTCCCTGAATTCAGTGAACAGCGATGATCTGGAACTTTTCTTCAAGACCTTTCTGAAACGGAAAGCTGAAGACCCGGGAGACCATCAATGGCCCCAGGCGATTACATTATTGCACCGCTACCTGCAGGAAATAGGCTATCTGAGAGACGATCTTTTTTTTCAGGAAATAGATCAGGCCCGGGAAAACCTCAGCCGCAGAGCAATCGCCAAACGGATTGTATTCATGATTGAGCCAGGCAGAAATCCGGTTTTTGCAGCTTGAACGGTATCATCCAATAATTCGCGGTCTGATCCGGCGGTCATCGCCAGTCTGATTCCTTTACAAAATGGTTTGAATACCGGCTTGCTTTTATCCTCTACTCTGGGTAAATTTTAGGTGCAGGGGCGCCGCATTGCCGCGCCCGTTTTGATGCCGGAGGGAGAAGTGATGGTCAACTACAAAGACAGCGGTGTGGATATTGACAAGGCTGACCGGGCCATTGACGGGATCATGAATCTGGTCAAGAAAACCATGAATCGGAATGTGATCAGCGGGATCGGCGGCTTCTCCGGATTATACCGCGTACCGGGCACAAAAAAGGTCGTGTCAGCCGGAATCGACGGGGTTGGCACCAAGCTCAAACTGGCTTTTGCCATGAAAAAACACGATACGATCGGGATCGACTGCGTGGCCATGAACGTGAATGACGTGCTCACCAGCGGGATCCTGCCGCATATTTTTCTAGATTATTACGGCTGTGGAAAACTGAACGAAAAAAACTTCAGCCAGGTGTTGACCGGCATAGTAGAAGGCTGCCTGCAGTCGGACGCAGTGCTGATCGGCGGAGAAACCGCGGAAATGCCCGGATTCTATCCTGACGATGAATACGATCTGGCCGGCTGCGCCATCGGCATTGGTGATAAATCTGAAATTCTAAACCACTCTAAAGTCAGGCAGAACGATATTGTGATCGGGATTCCATCAACAGGATTCCACTCCAACGGTTTTTCACTCGTACGCCAGGTGCTAACAAAAAAAAAGCTTAGACTGGATCAGAAAATAGGAGCAGTCACTCTGGGCGAAGCTTTGCTGAAACCCACCAGGATCTATGTACCGGAAGTCAAAAAAATCCGCAAAGCCGGCCTCCCGATCAAAGCCATGGTTCATATCACTGGCGGTGGATTTTATGAAAATATCCCCAGAGTAATTCCCGGAAAGCTGGGCGTCCTGATCAGGAAATGCCAGCCGATTCCAGAAGTGATCAGCCTGATCCAGAAAAAGGGAGATATTTCTGAGCGGGATATGTACAGGACCTTCAATATGGGAATCGGCTTCATGCTGATCTGCGATAAAAAAATCGAGAAAAACATCCGTAAGCTGATTCCTGATTCCCTCAAAATCGGTGAAATCGTAAGCGGCGGCGGGGTCACAATATGTTGAGTCTCGGAGTGCTGGCATCCGGCCGGGGCAGCAATTTTCTCTCGATCCTGGATCAGATTGACGAAGGCAGCCTGAAATGTAAGGTCAAAGTTTTAATCTCGGATAAATGCGACGCTAATGCCCTGGTAATTGCAAGAGAACACGGTATTTCTTCAATTTTCATCGATCCCGGCAGATTTCAAAAGCGCGCCGGATTTGAAGCCGCAGTTGTTGAAAAGCTGCGGGAATTTCAGGTTGAATTAGTGATTCTGGCCGGATTCATGCGCATAGCGGGAAAAACACTGCTGTCGGCTTTCCCCGATAAAATCGTGAACATACATCCGTCGCTGCTGCCATCATTCCCCGGTCTCCTTGCGCAGCGTCAGGCTCTGGAATACGGCGTCAAAATTTCCGGCTGCACAGTCCATTTTGTTAATTCCGGGGTCGATTCAGGTCCAATCATTCTGCAGAAAGCAGTACCGGTTCTGGAGGGTGATACCCAGGAGTCCCTGTCTGAGCGTATTTTAGCCGAGGAACACAAGCTCTTTCCCGAGGCTCTTTCCCTGCTGGCTGAAAAACGGGTTAAAATCAGGGGCAGGGTTGTCAGTATAATTCCAGGGAGGACTTCTTGAAAAAAGAACGTTGGGTCCTGATCTCTGTCTGGAATAAAGACGGCCTGGAGCCACTTCTGAAATCTCTGAGTCACCATGGTTATGAATTCATTTCCAGTTCAGGAACCGCAGATTACATCAAGAAAATGAAATACAAAGTCAGGAAAGTCGAAACCGTCACCGGCTATCCGGAAATTCTTAACGGGCGGGTGAAAACGCTGCACCCTAATATTCACGGCGGCATCCTGGCTCCCCGCACTCCAGAAGCATTGTCTGAAATCAAAGACCAGGGTATCACTCCGATCGAGATGGTGATTGTGAATCTCTATCCATTCTGGGAATATAAAAATAAAGGCCTGAACGACAAAGAACTGATCGAATACATAGATATCGGCGGCCCCGCCATGCTGCGTGCAGCAGCCAAGAATTACCATTTTGTCCTGCCTGTTCCGTCTCCGCAATTTTACGAAGAACTGATTAAGGAGCTGGACGCGCACGGTGGTGAACCAGGTGAGGATTTCCGAAAGAAGATGATGGCGGAAACCTTCAGCCTCACTTCTGCTTACGATGGTATGATTGCAGGACATTTCTCGAGCGACAGGTTTCCTTCCTGCTTTGCACTTTGCGGGAAACTGGTGCAGACCCTGCGTTACGGCGAAAATCCTCATCAGGGAGCGGCACTGTATAAAACCTCGGGGGGAATTCCAACCTTCGAAAAGCTTCAGGGTAAAGAACTGTCTTACAACAACATTCTGGACCTGGACGCCTGCGTGAGGCTTTATAAAACATTCTGCAACGATCAACGCTGTTTCACTGCGATCTTGAAACACAACAATCCCTGCGGTCTGGCGCTGGCCGACGATCCGGTGGCCTCTTACCGCGGCGCGCTTTCAGGAGATCCTGTTTCCGCATTTGGCGGAATCGTGGTTTCAAACCGGGAAATCGCTAAAGAGACTGCTTCTGAAATGAAAAAACTGTTCCTTGAAATAATTCTGGCTCCTGGCTTTTCCAAAGATGCTCTGGAAATCCTTAAAAGCAAAAAAAATCTGCGCCTCCTGTGTTTCGATCCGCATCTGATACCACATGGGATACCGGAAATCAAAAGTGTAAATGGCGGATTCCTGGTCCAGGATGAAAACGAGGAGTTCAGCAGCGAATTCGAATTTGTCACTGAGATGAAACCAGCGGGTGTGGATCTGGAAGAGCTGATTTTCGCCCAGCGCATTGTCAAGCATCTCAAGTCCAATGCAATTTCCATTACAAAGGAGCATATTCTTCGCGGAGCGGGAATGGGGCAGGTTTCCAGAGTGGATGCTGTACAGCTTGCTCTCAGCAAGGCTGCGGAAAAAGCGAAGGGTGCCTATCTCGCATCAGACGCCTTCTTCCCGTTCCCGGACTGCCTGGAACTGGCTGCCAAATCCGGAATCAGGGCCGTGATCCAACCCGGTGGATCAGTAAACGACAACGAAGTAGTGGAAAAAGCCAATGCCCTCGGCCTGATCATGGTATTCACAGGCCAGCGGCACTTCTGGCATTAGGTGCTGTTACACAATCTGAGCGCAGCGAAGATTTTGTTACAGCACATTATCCCCGCAGTCCTTTAGGACGGAGTGGGACTAAGGAGGTCTGATGTTAACTGAACTTCTGAAACATTTGAACGGAAAAAAATTCAATCAGAGAATTCCTGGATTCTGGAGAACCCTGTCCGGGATTTCAGACAACTCTCCTGCCATTGAACATTACACCAGACAGATCGAATCCATCCTGAAAAAAGACCTGAAGCGGCCCCATTATAAAAACACGGAATTAAAACTGATCCAGCTTTTTCTCCAGCATTTCACTTCCTATGATGAAATTCCAGGAACTCTTCTGCGTACGATTTCCATTCTCCCGCTTTTCTCCTCCTGCGGATTCAATTCCATCATGCTGCTGCCGCATTTTCTGCGCAGTGAAAAATTCAAAAAGGGAGACCGCGGTTCACCCTATTCGGTAAAAGATTACTACACCATTGACCCCCTGATGAACGAACTCTCTGATTTTTCCACAGACAACCTGTTTGCAGCTTTTGTGGAAGCGAGTCACAGGCTGGGCATCCAGGTTTTTCTGGATATGGTGCCAAGAACTGCCGCCAGGGACTCATTCTGGATTCTGGAGGATCCGGACTGGTTTTACTGGGTGAAGCCTGAGCACTGCGACAGGCTGATCGAACTCCTGCAAACCGAGATCGACGGAATTCCACCTTTAGCCACACTGACACGGGAATATGGGAAAATGATGGTTGAAAACCTGCCTGTCACTGAAATTGCACATTTGTTTTCGCATTCTCCAAAACATCTTTACCCGGAACGCTGGGAGAATTTCAAAAAGCATAATCTTAAAAATCACGATTTTCTGGATGAACTGGAACGCGAATTTCACCTGATCACTCCTCCCTGCACTTCCGATTGTGCAAATGATTCCCAGCCCCCCTGGCTGGACGTCACGCCATTGAGGCTTTACCAGGACTATGATCCGGATTTTTACGAAGTGCTGGGGAGAAACTTCCTGGAAAAAAGTGCTCCTTTCTTCATTCAGCCTGTATTGAAGGCATCCAATTTCAAAGGGAGCATCCCGATGCGCGACCTCTGGCAGAAAATCGCGGGAGTCTGCGGTTATTATGCTGACAAATTTCAACTGGACGGAGTGCGTGGAGACATGTTCCACGCCCTTCCTGGTGAACTGATCGAGCTGATCACAAAAGCAGTTCCAGAAGATTTTGTCCTGATCATGGAAAATTTGAACAACAAAGACGGTGACGAACTTTCAGTCCGTCACAATTTCGGATTTTATTCAGGTAATCTTTTTTCAGTGGTAAATGAAACCGCGGAAAACATGGAATATTTTCTCAACGAAACAGCAGAATTTAAAACCTCCATCCTCGCCATGCCTGTAATCGGTGACTCTCCCCCTTTATTCTCCAGAGGATCTGAGCTGGCGAAATTCCAGATCACCCAATCAGCCTTTATCCCCAATTCCGCCTTCGGCCTGACTGCAGATACTCTGCTGGAAAATGATCTTCCACTCAACTTCGGACTGGGATTTTCCAAGGAAATGCAGGAGGAGTTTCTGGAGAAAATGGATAAGGCAGGCCGCAAAATAGCTTATTTTAACCATGATTTTCTGACCGACTGCTGGGACAGAATGTCGAATCAGAAGCTTGAGTTCGTGCAGCAGCTCATTTCCACCCGGGAAAAAATCTTCGGTTCAGCTGACTGGGAACTCTTATCCACGGACAGGGATGATGCATTTCTCTCTTACAGACTGCGTTCCGGAAAAAAAGAAATCACGGTCTTCGCCAATTTTCCGGGTGGAAAAACCCAGGTACTGGTCTGTCCGGCTGGGAAAAAAGTGGATACTCTGTTTAACAGCACACTGCGAGGCGATAAAATCACACTCAAGTCTCCGGGAATCGCGATCATAGAGGAAAGATAAAACTTCCGGCTATTTTACTGTCTGAAGTTTATTGTCTACCCATCCCGTGTAGCCGTCTGTGATGTTGATCACGTTTTTAAATCCAAGTCCCTGCATGATCCTGGCAGCTTCCCCGCTGCGGGCTCCTTTTTTACAGTAGACAAGGTATGTCCTGGCATGGTCCAGAGTGGCAAGCCTCTCGGAAAAATCGGCTGCGTAATAATCCAGATTTACAGCTTTTTCCAGATGTCCGTCTGAAAATTCCTTGCCTGTCCTCACATCCAGGATCACGAACTCAGGCTTGTCTTTGTTGGCTGTGATCATATCCGCGGCATCTTTGGCTGAAATGTTCTTGAATTTTTCTCCCGCTGTCCCGCTGAAGAAGGCTTCCTTGATCATGGAGATTTCAAGCTCCAGGGTGATGCCTTTTCCAACGCCGAACGCAGTTTTTCTTGGTTCGTCAGGCAGAAGTATTAAACGAGCCTCATCGTTGAAAGTGGTCCTGGTCTTTTTCTCCTCATTCACCATCCAGAGCGTCAGTTTCAGGTCCACAGCTTCGCCCAGCCGCCTGGCTTCCAGCTCGAAAGTCAGGTCGCCGGTACTGTCATTGACCTGAAAATTTCCCTTCTCTCTCTCGCCCGCAAATACTTTCTGCTGAGATATTTCCCGAATGGCTCCATTCTTACTCTCTGAAATTTTCAGACTGATGGGAACTGCCTCCCCCGTATTTTCTGTGTCAAGACGCGAATCCCATGGGCTAGGGCATTCATAACAGTTGAAAGTGGTGTAAATTTCCAGCTGATAGATTTTCAGCCCTGTCTTATAAAGTTCGATTTTTTTTGTCTCGCCACGGTAGGCAAAAAGCGAAAATTGGGTGCTGAAGTTGTCGCTTCCTTTATAACGGACATAGAATGATCCTTTGAGGATTTTCTTGGCATTATCAACAACAACTATGCCTCCGGTCACTTTGCAGCAGTAATTGACCTTTCCGTCCTGTGAAGTCAGCTCGATTCCTGATTCCTGGCCGGGAATAGCATGCAGTTCCGTCTCAAAAAGGGATTCAACCTTCTGTTTTTCCAGATCCAGGCAGTTTAATTTCAGGTTGTAGACCAGTTGTCCGAGATAAAAGTTTTCGACTGTATCGAGAGCCGAAACTGAAAAAGTTATGGCTAAAAGGAAGAGGCAGACGGTGAACTTCATGATTTTCCTCCGTGTATGTTTTTAGCATGATAAGTCTGCGGATGAATGATTTCAAATTGCTCTATTGCCAAATCAAATGGCTTGATTTAATATTGGTTTCATGAAAGCACTGCTGTTTTTGATCTTTTTGGTGTTGCCATTCATACTCCATGCGGATTCCCAGGATTTTATTTCTGTCAGCGAAGTGCTGCCTGAGATGCAGGGAATTGCAAAGACAGTGTTTGAAGGCACCGCGATTCAGAGCTTTCCGATCAAAGTACTGGGCGTTCTAAAGAACAACAAGTTTTCGGATAACCTGGTGATCAACGGAGAATCAGTTCTGATTCAGGCTTCCGGACCGCTGATCGACAAGAGCGGCGGCATCGCGGCCGGCATGAGCGGGGCTCCGGTTTATATTAAAAACAGGCTGCTGGGCGCACTGTCTGCCGGCTGGACACTGGCTGATCATACAGTAGGCCTGGTGACTCCTATCGAAGACATGATGAAGCTGACTTATCCACCATACATGGAAAACGGGAAGAGTTCCGGCGAAGTCGGGCTGCTTGAGCCTCCTGTTAAAATCAAGGGGAAAACCTATGGAAAGCTCGAACTGGTCAGACAAGTCCCCGCCACTGCAGCAGAAGGCGTCCTTTATTTTTATTACGCCGGATCTCCACTGATGGTGCAGGGTTTGCGGTCAAATCTGATCAAGGTGGCCGGACAACTTTTTCCAGTCTTTCCGTCAGCAACCGCTTACAGTTCGGACAAGACCAAGCTGGTGCCGGGTGCCGCTCTTGGGGTACAGATCGCCAGGGGTGACATCAACATCACCACGCTCGGAACACTCACCTACTATGACGAGCAGCGCAATCTGATCCTGGCATTCGGACATCCTTTCCTGCACAAGGGAGAAGTCGACTATTTCCTCTCTGATGCTTATATTTACCATTCGTTTTCCAGTATCGACATGCCATTCAAAGTGGGTTCCCCGCTGGAACTGATCGGCAGGGTCTGCCAGGACAGGCAGCAGGGTATAGTCGGACTGGTTGGAGAAAAACCGAGGACCATCCCGGTCAAATTCCAGGTCAAAGACCTTGACCAGAATTTAACCCGCCAGATCAACGTGGATATAGTTTCTGATACCCAGCTGCTCTCGGATGTGCTGAACGCCATGGTCAAACAGGCTCTTGACGAGACAGTAAACTACATCGGTCCCCTGAGTGTTGAATCCTACTTTACGATCGGGTATTCAGTAGCCGGCGGAAGCTCGGCTCTTAAATACAGCAATCTCTATTACAGCGATAATCTAAGCGACACTCTCTGCCAGGACCTGCTGGCGACCGTAGGCCTTCTTACTGAAAATGAATTCAAGCCTGTCAAAATTCAAAAAATCGACTGGCAGCTTTCTATTACCAAGAAAAAACGCACTGCCAGGATCACCAATGTGAAATTCCCTTCCAGAAATGTGATTGCCGGTGAAGTGATCGGTCTGAACGTTACCATCAAGCCGTTCAGAGCCAATGAATTCGTCAAGACTGTCTTCCTTAAACTCCCTGAAGACACCAGCGGAAGCCTCAATGTTGCCGTACGCGGCGGGAAAAACTATCGCAGCAGCACAGACGACAAGGAAAATTTCGGATCTTTCGAAGAAATCGTGCAGAGTGCCGAGCAGTACCCAAAATACAACGATATCGTGGTTTCATGGAGCGTCCCGAAAGACGAAGGGGACACAGGGGAAATCCAGAACAGTGCGGTAGAACCGGCCCCGAACAGTTCCAACAAAGTCATCAGCACTGAGTATGTGCTGGATGGATATTTCGAGAACCTGCTCATTTTCAATGAAGTTCATTGATGTTCCCGACTTTTTAAGAGAAACCGGCGATCTGGTGCAATTCTGTTCCAGGACGCTTGCCAGTTTCAGCCAGATCAAGACCTACCATTTTTCCTTCTTGAGCCTCCTGGTCGAAGAATGTTACCGTCTGGGTGTACAATCGCTCCCCCTGATCATCATTACCGGAACTTCCACCGGCATGGTGCTTGTATTTGAGATCGCATACCAGTTCCAGAAATTCGGGGCATCCAACTATATCGGCGGTGTAGTAGCTGTAGCGCTGGCGCGGGAACTTTCGCCGGTGCTGGCTGCGATTGTGGTGAGCGGTCGTGTCGGATCGTCAATTACAGCGGAAATCGGAAGCATGAAAATTTCCGAGCAGCTGGATGCGCTGGAAGCGCTTGGCATCGATCCATATTTTTATCTGCTGCTGCCAAGACTCGTGGCACTAACCATTGTCCTGCCGCTTTTAACCATTTTCACTGACCTGGTCGGATTCCTCGGAGGATTGCTGGTGGCAGTTTATCAGCTCCACATTTCCTTCAGAACTTTTTATGATTCCATCCTCCAGCATCTCTTGACCAATGATTTTCTGTCCGGCCTTTTTAAAGCCGTTTTCTTCGGCTTCATCATCGCCGCCTACAGCGGATGGAGAGGCCTGAAAGTAGAAGGTGGAGCGCTGGGTGTAGGGCATGAAACCACTAAAGCCGTAGTACTGGCCATTATGACTATCCTGGTTTCAGATTACCTGCTCTCCATTTTCTGGCAGAATGCCTATAACATTTGGCTGAGTCTCTGAATTGAGTTAAAATGACTTGAATAGAATTCGGAAAAGGAGGTTTCATGAAAAAGGCAATTCTGCTTTTGGTTTTTTCAGCTCTTCTATCTGCATGCGGTCCTTCACTTCCCACCGGAATCGACCTGGCAGTCAAGTTGCTGAATACTGATGCCGCCAATGCGAAGACCCTCAAAGACAAAGCGGGTGACTCTCTGCTTGATTTCAGGGGGGTGGTGAACAGCAAACAGGATTTATCTGAATACTGGTATGTACTGGTAAATTTCAGGGATCTGGCACAGCCACCCAGGGTATATACCATCAGGGTATATTTCAAACCTGCCGAAAATGCCAAAATCCAGTTGCTGAACATCGGCGACAAGATCAATTTTAAGGCTAAAATCTCTGACCCGGCTATCGAAGGCTCGGTCAATGAGGATTATCTGACATTCTATCGGGCCGAACTGACCAAATAAGGTGACGATGTCTTTCAAGGCTACAGGCAGAAATTCCCAGATTCCGCTCCTGATTCTGGATACGATTGCTTTCTGCGAACTTTCCTGCATCATGTGTCCGCAGAGCAAGCCTGACCCGGATCAGGAGTATCGCCGGGGGATCATGGATTTTTCGCTTTATAAAAAAATCATGGATGAACTGACTACAGGCTTTCAAAAGGTCAATGCAATTCTCCCGTTCTGGAACGGGGAAGGACCTCTGCACCCTGAATTCAAAAAAATGGTGGAATATGCAGCAGAACGAAACAATCGCAACAAGGGTTTCAACGTATTCTCCCTGCATACCAATTTTAACAGCCTGAATCAGGAATTACTCAAGACTATGATCGATTCAAGGATTTTCGGGCCAATCACCCTCTCGTTCGACGCGCTGACTGAGGAAACATACCGCAAGATCCGGATTGGCGGGGACTTTAACCGCGTGATGAATAACATCCATTTCTTTCTGCAATACAGGAAGCTTAGAGGACTTCAATATCCCTCCCTGATCTTCCAGTTCATAGTGATGCCCGAGAACAGTCACGAAGCCGTCCCTTTCAGGGATTACTGGGAGAATGTACTGAAAAATCTCGCTCTGCCCTATAAAATCGGCTTTGATGACACTCTGCACATGGATTGCGACACGATTTTTTTCCGCCGCATGAATGTAGATACTGACCAGGATCAGAAAAGAGCCGAAGATCTGCATAAGTCGGTGTTGATTGAACTGGGTCTGTGGAAAGAAGAGACTGAACGGGCGATCCAGTCCGACGAGTTCAGGGTCGAGAGCCAGTTGAACATTTTTACCGGGAAAAAAGCCGTGCGCAGGCCATGCGTCGGGCTGTGGCAGCATTTCGGCGTGCGCTATGACGGAGAAGCGTCAGCCTGCTGCACTGACTTCAAAGCCAGACAAAAGCTTGGAAACGTTAAAGATTCGGGGATCTGGGCCATCTGGACCGGTGAACTGCTTGAACAATATCGGATCTGGCATATTCTGGGGGAATTCCATCGCATTCCGGTCTGCGCAGGGTGCAGGAATCAGGCCTTCCACTCCATTTCAGACGAAGAAATCACAGCCTATTTAAAAGACATTCAACGGGACGATCTGATCACAAAATATCTGGAAAGAGTAAAACAGTGACCTGCCACTTGTGTCATGCACCCAAATGGGTGGACTTGGTGTAGAACTGAATGATCTTGGGGATGGATTTCGCAAAATAGATGCTCATGATGGTGAAGACGATCAGCATCACTGAGAACATTTCCACCAGTTTTCTGCTGTTGACCGGTAAAGTATGGAGAACAGGCAGTAATTTGGTATAGAAATCTTCTTCCATATTGTCCTTGAGGTTCTTGGCAGCCTGCTGCTGGAAGTAGAAGAAGATGGAGAAATAAACTGCAGAACCGGAAAAAAGCACGAACGGATAAGTCACGTATTCCAAGGCGAAGAGCAGGAACACGATTGTCGCGGAAAGTGAAAACACGGTAAACACAAGGCTGAGCAGTCCTGAATAAAAGTACAGCTGGAGGTAATGGCCTTTTTCCTCCATTTTCCTGGTTTCCTTGACCTGGACAATTTTCAGCTGTTCCATGGCTTTATTGATCAGGGTCACCAGTTTGTAATAATCAACAGGAGTGAATTTGTAAAGAAAATAACCCCATTCCACCTGGATATCGCCCTTGTAATAGACCCAGATCTTGCCTTTGGCGAAGCCGTGGGCTTTGCAAAGCATCATGGATTTCTTCGAAACGCGTTTTTTGAGCTTTTCCTCGCCGTCCACCAGCATTTCATACAGCGAAGCCAGTTCACGTTCCGTAATATCAATGAACTTTGGTTTTTCTTCCTCGATCCAGTGGAACCGGAATTTATCCTGGTAGTTTTCAACTGAAAAACCGATTTCCTTATCTTCGACTGAAATTTTTTCGTCGTGGGTTACCATGGGAACAATTTACCTGTCTTTTGCTCAAAGGTCAACCATCAAACCAGCCCTGAAAAAATAATTGCTGCCCAAGTCTTTGGCATTTCAGGGAAACCTCTGATATAATCAAAAAAAAATTAGGCGGCTTGCATGTGGAAGCTTTTCACAGCTGTGTTTTGCAGCGTTTTCATGGCAGAACTCGGGGACAAGACGCAACTGGCGGCATTCTGTTTCGCGTCTGACAGCAGAAATTCAGCCCTGACGGTTTTTCTGGCGAGTTCCGCTGCACTGATACTTGCAACCGCGATCGGTGTTTTTGCCGGAAATCTGCTTTCAAGATACATCAACCCTGCTCTGATCCATAAACTGGGCGGTCTGCTTTTCATAATCATCGGCCTGCTGCTGCTCTTGAAAAAAAATGTCTGAAGTCAAGGAAACGAAAAAGATCGCCACTTCAGCCCTGATGGCCGCCCTGGCCGCTCTCCTGAACATGCTGACAGTTGTACCTGTAATCCAGCTGCTCGGCATTCTGCTCTGCCCTGTTCCTCTGACCTGGGTGGGATACCAGTATGGCATTAAATACCTGCTCATCTCGACTGCAGTCTCCACACTGCTCGTATTCCTGTTCATGGGTCCTGTGCAGGCTTATATTTTCTTCTCCCTTTTCGGCATCGTAGCAATCGTCACAGGCTATGCAGTTTATAAAAAATATTCTCCGGCCAGGACGATCATGGTCGGAACGCTTCTCCTGATGTTCTTCAACATCTTTTTCTATTATGGGGTGGAAAAAACCCTCGGTCTTGAGGATACTCTGGCGGATTTTTCCAAATCAAGCGATGCCTTTGTTCAAAAATTCGCGGATTACACCATGGCCCGTACCCCGCCAATTCAGCGGGAAGCTTTCATCATGTGGTGGAAATCATGTGTCAGGAAGCTCCTGCTCTTTCCCCTGACCCTGTTCACTTTCGCATCCTTTGCAGGCATTTACATCAACTATTTCGCGAGCAGCCTGGTTTTCATGAAGCTCGGCGCTCCGCTTCCACTGATCGAACCTGTTTTTTTCTGGCGTGCTCCCTGGTGGCTGGTGATTCCTTTTCTGCTGGTGCTTTCGGCCGGTTCCAACCGCTTCTTCAATCACACCGAATTTTCCGATGCTGTTTACTTTAACCTTAACATGATTTTCCTGTTTACCTATTTTTTTCTGGGTTTCGGAGTGGCGAATTTTTTCTTTTTCCGCTTCAATCTTCCGTGGTACATGAGACTGTTCGCACTGCCGTTCCTTTTCCGGTATGCCTGGATCACAGCATTCATCGGCCTGACTGATTGTTTTTTGAACTACAGGGATCTTCCGTCGGCCCCAGCTGCGCAGAAAAAAAAGCTTTACCGCAAAAAACGCTGAATCTTCGATTTGACAGAAAGCCGCATGTTTTGAGAATATAAGGGTGGCTAAACAGGAGGAACAACCCATGGAAATAGTCCCGCGCTCACAGCAGAAACCCTATCCTCAGATCTATCTGAAGGAAGCCCATTCTTCCCTGGAAATCATCGGCAGCAGCAACAGCCAGCTGAAAAAAGTCAGCATCCGCGAAATCACAATTCCACCGGGTAAAAAAATCCTCGCTCATTTTCACAAGGAAAACGAAGAAGTGTATTATCTGATCTTCGGACTGGTGATGGTGACAGTTGATAATGAGAGCATAGAGATCCGCCGCTTCGACGCAGTCCCTGTCTCAGCCGGACAGGTTCACAGCATCGAAAACAAAGGCAGCAGCGAAGCCGTGATCCTGGAAATCGGCAGCAGCTCAGCCTGGCAGGAAGACGTGCATTTCCCGAAATAGTCTAAGATAAATTGGAGATGCCATGCAGGCAAGGCGTATCAAAGCTTCGGTAGGGCTTGACAATAAAATCGTGCTTTATTTACCCGACATTGAACCAGGCGAAGTAGAAGTGATTGTTTTGAAAGAAGATAATGGTTCCAAAAAAATAAAATTGGGCAGCCTTCCAAAGCACCATTGTGGTGAAATCAAGTTGCCGCTCTGCAGAGAGCATATTTATAAAGATGAAAGATAAGCTGTTTCTCGATACCAATATTCTTGTTTATCTGGCCAACGAAGATGCGGACAATCATGAAGAAGTTAAAACAGCCTTCAGCAGAATAATGAAAGAAGCTGAACTGTGGATTTCGACTCAGGTATTGCGGGAATATGCAGTTGTCATGACAAGAACTGGATATCTCAAGCGTGCATTAAAACCGTCTGAAGCTGTGGAAGACATTGAAAAATGGCTGAAAATTTTCAAGATTGCCGGAGAAAGCCCGGAAACTACCGCTATTTTGCTTAACCTGATTAAGAAGTACGATCTGAAAGGCAAACGGATTCACGATGCCAATATCGTAGCTTCAATGATAGAAACAGGGATCAAGAAGATTTTCACTTATAATCGGGCCGATTTTGCAATTTTCAAGGAAATCAAGATAATTAAAAATTGAAATCGCGAATTTTGGCCAGTTCTCAAGTCATGCACATTTTAGTATTTCAAGTCGGCCACCGGCTGAGGCAATTTAAGGCAAAATTCAGACATATAGTGCCTGTTTTCCTTAGTGGTTTTATAGCATCCCTGGATGTGCTAAAAAATAAAATATAAGATTCAAATAATTTAACAAGATCCCATTTATACAAATATAAAATTCGCGAATGTTTTTCCTCTCCATGACAAGTAAGCACAAGAAAAATACTAAAAAAGTAAAAATTGCGGTGAAAAAAACCAATGGATTTTCATATAAAATCGGACGCGGAATATATGGATCTAAGAAATGAGTTAGAATGTTTCCCATCAATTGCGTTGTATAAATGAAATAGATAAATGAAAAAATGTTAGCAATGTTTACATAAAAAGAAATGGATTTGACAAAACTAATTTTTTTTCTAAGTAAAATTACTGCAAAGAAAAGTCCGATTGAAAGAATACTGAATAACACTTCTGCTATAACTGAGAAAAAGCAATAAGTGTCTACAACTCCCTCTACACCTAAGCTTGCAAAATTAAAACTATTTAAACAAGAGTAATTCAAAAATACATTGATGTAAATAAAATATCCTGCAAATAGTCTTAGAAAAAGCACTGAAACATCTGGATACTTTCGAAAACATTCAAGTACGAAAAAAAGAATCGCTAGTAAATAAACCATCCAGAACTTTTTAATAAAAAAATCAGAAGGAATTAATGATAAAAAAGTGTAAATTTTCAAAACCGGATACATATCAGTATTTTTACCAACAGCAAGTTTTACATCCAACAGATGAGAAAACAGCACAATATTCAGAATCAAGCTGATCCATCCGTAGGTCGAAAATCGATTTTTCTCAGTTGCTGCTAATGTTTCGCTCACTTACTTTCCTTTCCTCTATGATTACATTCATAAGTCAGTTGGAATATCGTATACAATCCAAGCGAACTGAAATATTTGAAGGATGAATTTGATTTTATACATTGCACCTGCCACTATGTTTACATTTTATTGAGATTGTCGAACATCTGTCAATCATAGTGGGCAACAAAAGCCAGACAGCCTCATTTTCTGTATCTGCTCGTTTTTTGAAATCCCTCTTAGCTGCACCCATATAATATCAGGGTCCCCTTTCAGGGGATTAAGAAGTTGTAAATCTTCGCTAAGCATAGAACCTCATGCAATGTCCTTTCGTTAGAGGTTCTTATCCTGAAATGATGTCAGTGCTCAGATTAACAACTTCTAAAGGTTGAGAGGGTCGCTCCAGACCTTGGGTAAAGACGCGGGAACCTTCTTAGTCAGGTAATCATTTCCGTTATCAAACAGATGGTAAGAACGAACTTTGAGCGAAGCACAATCCCGGCACGCCCCGCAAGAGGATTCAAGGGGACAGAGTCCCCTTGATTGGAGGGTTCGCCAAGAAAATATGGATGACCTCCTATAAACCTGGGACTGGTTACCCTATAAGTGTAAAGTAATAAACACTTACAAACAGGAGGCCATCAATGAAAAGGATACTACATGTAGGACTGGATGTC
>JAQTZZ010000019.1 GCA_028687545.1 Candidatus Wallbacteria bacterium | reverse complement strand
GTGTGCTCTTCCGATCTCATGGCTTTGGTGAGCAACCCCAGTTGCGGGGTAGTGATGTGATTGCCGCTCTGATAGTCGAAGGAGACTCCTTTGACGAGATCCTCGCCTGGATTCTTTTCCCAGCCTGAACCGTGATTCCAGATGTCGAAGATATAATGCTCTGCAGGATGATTCCGGACGCCCCATTTGAAGAAGTTCAGGGCCTGCTGCCAGTCGCCCATATCCAGCTCTCCGAGCTTTTCGGTTACCTTCGAGCCTTTCTTTATATAATGCCGCTCCGTGTTGTCATTGCCCTGATGGTCCTGAAGAACGATAATATCGAGCTGGTCCGTAGAACCCACTTTCAGCATTTCTTCGACATCGGCATTGCCGGCCCAGTCCAGGTTGTTGTCGCCATTCAGGAAAACCATTAATGTCCATTTCTTCTGGGCATTGGCTGTTCCGGTGAGAAAGCTGAGGAACAAAGCAGATAACAGGAAAATATTCGAAAGTTTCTTCATAAAACTCCTCAACCGACATTGGAGATTCATTGAAATCAGTATACCCGGTATTCTCGATTCCTGGGCACATCAAAACGCATCAAATCATATCTTTGCCGGGTAAAATAAAACCCCTCCCGGCTGGGAGGGGTTTTGATTTGAAGTTGCGGTAAGAACTTACTTCAGAAGCGTCAAAGCCTTTGCATATGTGGAATGGTTTTCCATGCTCCTGGAATTCTTCAGATTCTGTCTCAGGTTGTCGCGCACTGTCCTGATTGCGGCTGAATCGCTCTGGTTGAGCAGAGTGATCGTATCGGTATTTCCTGCGTTGATGTCGCGGAGCATACAGGTTTCCACGATTTCGATCATCTGTTCCAGCTCATTTCTCAAAATCGAGCTCTTGCCTGCGTTCCTGGTGGAGGAAAGTTTCTTTTCCACTGAAAGCATGAATAGGACTTTCTCGTCTGTTTTCGGATACAGCAGGGATTTAACTTTGCCGAGTACTGCGGTTCTGCTCTGGGCAGAGTTTATGGCCTCGAAGCCGAAGGCAAAGTACACGATTTTGTATACGCCGGTGGTGACATAGAGTCCGGCTGTTCCGCTCGCATTCAGTCCCTTGGTTGTGTCTGCATGCTCTGAGAGCTGGTCGATGGTGAAATGGGGATCGTCCTTACCAGCAGGATTGTACTTAAGGATGGCTTTAGCCGGAGCCACTACATCGATCTCATCAGGCCATTTCTGGTTGTTGGCACCATCGCCGTTGGCTATGATCAGATCAGTGCCGTTGAAGGTATCCAGGCCCTGGAGGTTGAAGATGCCTGTGTTGTCCTGGATGTATTTTGCATGGATGTAATCAGTGTAGAACTTGGTGTCCTTGATCTTGTATCCGATGTCCTGGCCGGTGATGAACAGTGATCCGCCTACAGACAGGTAGTTGATCAGGTCATCCTGGCTGACTGTGTCGATGTCACTGGTACCCGGGGCATTGAAGAAAACCATGCCGCCGACATACTTCTTGAGCAGGCCTGAGCTGATCTTGCCTTCAAAGGCCACATCCCAAAGGTCATAACCGATGCCGGCGTCAGTGAGGGCTTTGGTATAGAATTTGGAGAACTCGTCTGTGGCATCCTTCGTGATCAGGAGCACGCTGCTCTTGGTTTCAAACGGTTTGCGCACGAGCACTGCATAGTCCTTGGTGATCTCGTTGCCGCCCATCACCACATGCACTGTGAAATTCACAGAAGTGCTGGAGGGGCAGGTTGTGCTGATGCGTGCTTTCAGGCCTTCGGCTTTGGCTTCGCCCATGCCCGGAACTTCGCTGATGTTCGCTTCACCGAAGGATTCGATGCTGGCGTTCATGCCTTCGACAGTCAGCTTGACCTTGATTCCGCTGCCGGGTTTGGTGCCTTCATTGGCAACCGTGACCTTGAATTCGACCAGTTCCCCCGGGGAGACCTTGCCGTCATTGTTTTCGTCAACAATGTCGATGGTCTTGACCGAGAGAACGGGGACGTTCGGGTAATAGAGGCCTTCGATGAAATCGGCCCATTTGGAGGCGATTCCGAATTTCAGGGCTCTGTATTCATTTTTCTTGCTGTCATACTGACTTTTACTTGGCATGTAGATCGAAATGCCTTCGGCATTAGCCACGTTGCTGCCGGTGTTGCCGCCGGCGATGATGATGGAGTTGCTGCTGCCCTTGACACCTGCAATGAGCTGATCTGCCTTGGACATGATGTCCGAGGAAGTGACTTTGCCCTTCACCTGGCGCGCGAAGTCAATCAGGTCCTTGCACTGGGCGTAAGCGAAGGACTGAGTAGCACCCATGGCTGTCTTGAAGGCGTCGTTAAGCGAGGCGTTCTGGATCAGCGCGTTGGTGAAATCATTCAGAACCGGGATGAAGCCGTCGAGTTTTGACATGTCCAGGGCTGAGAAAGTGACCTTGCTCGTGCCCTGTGAACCGCCGTTGTAGGAAGCGAGATAAGTTTCAGTCAGCTTCTTGCAGACATCGGCAGGCGACATGTCCGGATTGGCGGCGAGCGGGGTCAGCCAGTCATCGTACGGCCAGCCGTCGCCTGGTTCAGTTTCTTCGGAGAAAACCGCATAGTCAGTATAGTCTTTTGTTTCGTATGCGACTTCCATCATGGCCATCAGGCAGGCGTCATAGCCGATGATGTCCACGTTGCGGCCGATGTGTTCTTTCATGGCTTTGGCCAGCAGGCCGAGATGCGGGGTAGTCATGTGGTTGCCGCTATCATCGTCGTATGAAATGCCTTTGAACATCTCTCCACGGGCTTTCTTTTCCCAGCCTGCACCATGATTCCAGATGTCGAATACATAATGATCAGCCGGGTGGTTCTGGACGCCCCACTTGAAGAAGTTCAGGGCTTCCTGCCAGTTACCCATGTCGATTTCTCCAACCTTCTCAGTGTCCTTGGAGCCTTTCTTTATATAGTGTCGCTCGGTGTTATTGCTGCCTGCATGGTCCTGCAGCACGATGATGTCGAGTTGATCGTTGGAGCCGACCTTCATCATTTCTTCGACATCGTTGTTGCCGGCCGAGTCAAGATTGTTGTCACCATTCAGGAAAACCATTATTGTCCATTTTTTCTGGGCTTCTGCTGTGCCCGGGAAAACGAAAAAGCATACGAAGGCCATCAACAGGAAAATGCTTGTAATCTTCTTCATGCGAGCTACAACTCCTTTCTCAAATTCTTGCAATTGATGATTTGGAGACTTGATATACAGGCTGGGTGCAACAGGTTGAACAATGATTAGCCGAACCCCAGTCTCCCGCCCCAGCTTAATTAGAGATAAACAAAAACCCCCGTGAATCCCCCTTTCGATTCTATCTTACAGGTATTATACCCGGAGATAGCAGGAAGTCAACTTATCTATACTGAGAGTGGTACTGAGAACAGGTAACAACTTTCCCGTTTCCAGAAATCGTGATCTTGGAAAAGCAGATTCAGGGAGAAGATCGCTCTTCTGATCATTTTTTTGTGAAATCGTAACCCAGGTTTCGCCACTGAAACAGCAGTTCTTCCTTGGAAATGTATCCTTCATGACGGTTCAACTCTTTCCCTGAAGAATCAAAAAAGATTTGAGTCGGCAGCAGCTTGATCCGATACTTGTCAATCAGGTCACTGTTTTTTTTGGCATCAATGGATTGAGTTTCCAGTGTTTCTGCATATTCTGACTTGAGTTCATTCATCACAGGCGCCATCCGCATGGAGGGGGAATTGTTTTCGGAATAAAGCTCCAGAAGGAGAGGAAGTCTGTCCGGTTGAGCGGTTGCGGAGGCCCTGGCAGCGGCCTGAATTGTTGTTCCATCACTGGCAGCCTGCAGGGATTCTTTCTTCTGACTCCCGCAACCATAGGCCAGGATCAGCGGAATGATCAGATAGATTAATCGCATAATTTTATTTTATTGATCAATTGCTGGTTTTGCAAGTGACTCTTTGGAAATAAATTCAGGCCTGAGTTAATATATAATGGCTGTTTCACGAGATCTCTACAGCCAGAGATTTTGGAGCAGCTTTCAATAAACAAAGTGGCATAGCCTAACGGAGGGTGGAATGGGTGTTGCGGAAAGCATCAAGGGAATTTTCCAGAAAGACATCCCTGCAAAGTTTTCAGTGAAAAATCCTGTCAACCAGACCGAGTATCTGATCAACGGAGAAATCCGGCAATGGAAAGGTCCGCAGAAAGTGATTTATTCACCGGTCTGTTTCGAAACGGCTGATGGGGCAGTTCCCAGGGAGATTGGCAGCATCCCGCTGATGGATGAATCCGCGGCACTGGAAGCCCTTGAGTTTGCGGTGGCAGCCTATAATCATGGAAAAGGGGAGTGGCCCTGTCTTAAGGTGGAAGAACGGTTACGCTGCCTTGAACAGTTTACGATCAGGATGAAAGAGCGCAGAGACGAGATCGTGAATCTCCTGATGTGGGAAATCGGGAAAACCTATTCGGATTCCTGCAAGGAGTTCGATCGCACTGTGGAATATATTCTGGCTACAATGAATGCGGTCCGCGAGATGGACCATGCTGCTTCGAAGCTTACAATCGAAGAGGGGATCATCGGACAGATCCGCAGGTCGCCGCTTGGAGTGGTTCTGTGCATGGGACCGTTCAATTATCCACTTAATGAGACATTCACGACCCTGATTCCGGCCCTGATCATGGGCAACACAGTAGTCTTCAAGCCTGCCAAGCACGGTGTGTTGTTTGTGCGGCAGCTGCTGGAAGCCTTCCGCGATTCATTTCCTGCAGGTGTAGTCAATACGGTTTATGGGGAAGGCAAGCAGGTGGCAGGACCGTTGATGGCGACCGGCAAAGTGGATGTGCTGGCTTTCATCGGCACCAGCAGGGTCGCCGACACTTTGAAAAAGCAGCATCCCAGCCCTCACAGGCTGCGCTGCATTTTGGGCCTGGACGCAAAAAACCCGGGCATTGTACTGGAGAACGCGGACCTGGAACTGTCTGTCAAAGAATGTCTGCTGGGAGCGCTTTCTTTCAATGGACAGCGCTGCACTGCAATTAAGATCGTTTTTGTGCATAGAAGCCTGTCGGACAGGTTTCTCTCGAGATTTTCAGAGGAAATCGCCAAACTTGTCCCTGGCCTTCCCTGGGAAGAAAATGTAGCGCTCACTCCGCTTCCTGAGCCGGGCAAACCGGAATATCTCACTGAATTGATCAGAGATGCCGTGAGTTTAGGAGCCAGGGTCGTGAATCAGTGCGGAGGAACGGTTAACCAGACTTTTTTCTATCCTGCTGTGCTCTATCCTGTCAATCACAAGATGCGAATCTACAGCGAAGAGCAGTTCGGTCCATTGATCCCTGTGGTGCCTTTCGATGATCTGGAAACCCCGGGAAAATACATAGTTGAGTCGAATTTCGGGCAGCAGGTCAGCATTTTCGGCTCTGATCCCGGACAGGTCGCCGGGCTGGTTGATCTGCTTACCAATCAGGTCAGCCGGGTGAACCTCAACTGTCAGTGTCAGCGTGGCCCTGACTCATTCCCGTTTACTGGCAGGAAAGACTCTGCTGAGGGAACGCTTTCAGTGACAGACGCCTTGAGGGTTTTTTCGATCCGCTCGCTGGTAGCGGCCAAAAGTACTGATCAGAACAAAAATCTTATCAATACGATACTCAAGGAGAGAAAGTCGAATTTTCTCTCAACGGATTTCATTCTTTAACAATCGAGGCTTGCCTCTGGAAAAAGGGTGAATTTACCGTTAAATAAGCGTTAAGATTTGTAAAGCGAGAATTTACACTAATTAACTGATTCTGCGGGTGATAATCAGATAGAATTACATTAGGTGCGATAATCAGGAAGGAGAAGAAATGGAACGGATTTTTGTGATAGACGACGACAAGAAGTTATGCGAACTGCTTACCGAATATCTGTCTACAGAAGGCTTTGAAGTAGAAACCGTCAATGACGGCTTGCTTGGAATTGAGCAGGGGATAAAAAGCAGCTACGATCTGATCATACTGGATGTAATGCTGCCGGGAATCAATGGTTTTGAAGTGCTGCGCCAGTTGCATGGGAAAGTTTCAACACCGGTAATAATGCTGACCGCACGAGGCGAAGATGTGGATAGGATTGTAGGCCTGGAAATGGGGGCTGACGATTATCTGCCCAAACCCTTCAATCCGCGGGAACTGGTGGCCCGGATCAGGGCGATCCTGCGCAGAGTCAAGCCTGAACGGGAAGAAACAAATTCTGTCTCAAAAAAAATCAGGATCAGTGATCTGGAGATGGACTTGGGTTCCCGCGAAGTTTACAGGTCCGGAGAGAGGATGGAGCTGACTTCAGTTGAATTCAGTCTGCTGGAAAAACTGCTGAAAAATGCGGGTGAACTTGTGACAAGGGAAGAACTGGTCCGTGAAGTTCTGGGCAGGGCAATGACTCCTTATGACCGCAGTATCGATGTTCATGTCAGCAAGCTGCGCAAGAAACTTGGCAGTATTGTGGATGGGATGGAACGAATCAAAACCATCCGCAGCGTAGGGTATCTTTATGCTCTGGCTCAACCTGAAAATTCGGGTGGAAATCAGGAAACGGATAAAGAGTGAAACCAAAGAGAATTTTTTTAAAAATCTATCTGAGCTTCTGGGTGGCTGTGCTTTCATCATTTGTAATTCAGATCACCTGGGACAGGCTGACTGAATCGAGGCCGGACTGGGACAGAATGCCGAATCCATTTGAAGAAACTCTGCCAATCTATGGTCAGGCCATGCTCGGCTGTCATTTAAGTGGAAATCAAGCTGCCCTGGAAGAAATATCCGCTCAACTGGAAAAATCGCCTGGCCTGTCAATCTTGATTCTCAATCAGGACAGGCAGGAAATCTCCAGCAGGCTGATTCCTGAAAAAGGAATGGATCTGGCTGTCAAAGCTATTGAGAGTGGAACAACTGAAGTTGCTCCACCTGGTGAACAGATGTGGACTGCGGTTCCTTTCACTGGAATCGACGGAATAAAATATGTCGCTCTATGCGATTTGTCTCCTGCTTTCCACCATGGCCCGCACCCTGGCCCTCCCGGAAAACCCAGGGGCATGCCGATGCACCCGGTGTTCAGTCTCCTCATCATACTGCTGACTTCCGGAGCAGTCTGCTATTGGCTGGCCGGCTACCTGACTTCACCGGTAATTTCCCTGCGTGAGATGGCCGGACGTTTTGCGGGAGGGGATCTGAAAGTACGCATTGGATCGCAATACGGGGGCCGGAAAGATGAGCTGTCCGAGCTGGCCGCGGATTTCGACCGGATGGCTGAGCGCATTGAGTCTCTTCTGACCCTGCAGAGGCAGCTGCTGGGAGACATTTCACATGAACTGCGGTCTCCGCTGGCAAGACTCAATGTAGCGCTGGAACTTGCCAGGAAGCAGACCGGGCCTGAGGCAGCCAAAATCCTGGACAGGATTGAGCAGGAAGCGGAATCCCTGAACCAGATGATCGGCCAGGTTCTGATGCTCACACGCCTGGAGGGTGGCTTCGATAAGATTCAATTGACACATGTGAATCTGATGGAACTTGTGCAGGGCATTGCTGAAGACGGAAATTTCGAGGCCAAGGGAAGTGACAGGAGTGTAGTGCTCAAGGGAAGTGCGGAATGCACTGTTCACGGAAATGCTGAGCTTTTACGCAGGGCGATTGAGAATGTAGTGCGGAATGCCATCAGATACACAGATGAACAGACAGAAGTCGAAATAGATATCAGCAGAGTCGAAGAGCAGTCAATGGCATCTGCAGTTGTCACTGTCCGCGATCATGGCCCTGGAGTCCCGGAAGCTGAGCTTTCCAATCTATTCCGCCCTTTTTACCGGGTTTCTGTTGCCCGTGACAGGCAGACAGGCGGGACCGGGCTCGGCCTCGCAATCACTGAACGTTCCGTATGCCTGCACGGCGGGAAAATCAGAGCTCTTAACGCCAAGGGTGGCGGACTGATCGTAGAAATGAAACTGCCTCTTGAAAATGTCGAGTGCATATGAATCCAATTCATCAGAAGTGGCTGGACCTTGGAGCTGCTTTGAAATCCGGCGATCTTGCAGCAGCTGGACAGGCTTATGATTGGATTCAGATGAGCCTTAATCATCCGCAACCGGAAAAAAATTCAGGAAATCTTAGTGGACTTTATGAAAAGACTTTGAAGAATCATTGGAAAATTCCTTCCTGATATCGCGTAATTTTACAGCAGAAATAAAAAAGCCGGTGAGTTCACCGGCTTTTTTTATCGGAATGGGTATCTTATTAATGAGGAGTATTCGGCACATGCTGGCCAGGGACTACAGGAGCTGTCGGGGTATGAGGTGTAGCAGGATTATTCTGGGGCATTGGGTTGACACTTGGGACCGGGGTGACCGGGGGAGTCACAGGACCTGGTGTGGGAGCCGGGATGTTGTTGATCACCTGGGGAGCAGGAGCAGGGGTGACCGGGGTATAGTTGTTGGTAGGATAAGTTGGATAGTTCGGATGGTAGTTGTTGTTTGGATAGTAATTATTAGTAGGATAGTAGTTATTGCTGGGATAGTAGGGATTGTTCGGGTAGTAATTGTTGGTGGGGTAATAGTTGTTAGTAGGATAGTAGTTGTTGTTGGGATAGTAAGGATTGTTCGGGTAGTTGTTGGTGGGATAATAATTGTTATTTGGGTAGTAAGGATTGGTGGGATAATAATAATTAGTCGGATAATTTACGACATTGGTCGGGTAATGGACTACATTGGTCGGATAATGGACATTATTGTTATGATGTATCTGGTTCTGGGGATAAACAGTGGGATGAACATTCGGATGATAATTGTTATGGCATCTGGAAGCTTCCGTATCCAGACTGGCTTTGTCAATCGAAACGCCATTTCTTTCTCCGATTCTATCGTTGATCTCCTTGATTGAATCAGCGCAGGCAGCGGTGATTATCAGTGCGGTCATCATCAGTATCAGTAGTGTTTTCATGGTATCTCCCCCTTGTCTTCTTTTGTTAATTATATTCAGGGTAATTCATTTGTCAACATATATGAAGTTTCATTAATTTTCATTAAGTTCATGATGCGTGAAACTGAGTGTTATGGTGACTTCTCAAAAATCGGGTTTATTTTTCAGACAGGCCTGCTTTTTCCAGTCTTTTCCGTACGGATTCCGCATGACCTGCAAGGCCTTCTATCCCACCCATTTTCTGCGCTGCCGGGCCGATCACGGACAGCCCTTTTCTCTCCATGCGCAGCGTGGTCTGGAATTTCAGGAAATTCCTCACTGAAAGGCCTCCTGTGAATCTGGCAGCACCATTGGTGGGAAGAGTATGATTCAGCCCGCTGGAATAGTCGCCCAGAACTTCCGCCGCAAATTCTCCGATAAAGAGCGAACCATAATTTCTCAATCCGCTGATGTATCTGTCCGGTTCGCGCACCTGCAGTTCAAGATGCTCGGGGGCCTTCCGGTTGGCCGCTTCCACTGCCTCGAACAGGTCGTCAACCAGGATCACTATACCGTTTTCTGCGATCGATTTTCGTGCGATCTGCTCTGTTTGAAGCTTGCAAAGCTGCTGTTCTATTTCCAGTTTGACTGAAGCCACAAGGGTTTCCGAGTCTGTCACCAGCACAGGTGTTGCTTCCAGGTCGTGTTCGGCCTGGCCGAGAAGATCAGCTGCCAGGAGGGCAGGGTCAGCTGAATCATCGGCAATGATCAGCACTTCTGTCGGTCCTGCGATCATGTCTACCCCTACACTTCCATAGACAAGTTTCTTCGCTGCAGTCACATACTTGTTTCCAGGACCGGCGATCAGATCAACTTTTGGAATGGAAGCTGTTCCATACGCCATGGCAGCAATTGCCTGAGCACCGCCTAAGCGGTAAACTTCATCCACTCCCGCCAGCTCAGCGGCAGCAAGAATCAAGGGATGGACTGAACCTTCGTATGAAGGCGGGGAAAAAACTGCAATTTTTCCGACTCCAGCCACTCTGGCCGGTATCGAGCACATCAGAAGCGTGGAAACGAGCGGATAATTTCCTCCAGGCACATAGATGCCGGCCCGTCCGATCGGAATCACTTTCTGCCCAGTGAAAACCCCGGGTAGAAGCTCTGCTTCAAAACTTCTGCACTGATCCAGCTGAAGTAGAGCGAATTTTTCGATATTTTCAGCACATGTTTTTAGAGTGTGGATGATTTCGGATCCTGTTGCAAGAAAAGCTTCCCTGATCTGCTCAGGCCCGACTCTGAAATCTTCAATTTCAACGTCGTCAAAGCGACGGGTATATTCAGTCAGTGCTTCATCGCCGTCCATGGAAACGCGCAGCAGGATTTTCTTCACTGTATCAAGTTCCGGGACATCTCGATGTCTAAAAAAATCATCCGTAAGATCAGCGTATCTATATATCTTCAAGTTAATTTCTCACTTGAGTCTCTTTAATTGATTTATTGGATTATACATGGTCCTCTTGCAAAATGTTTTTTTGCGCTATATCTTGGGTAGACATTTTGTTAGAGGCCCATGGGGCACTAACAAAACTCTTATCGAACCTGCTTGATTAGAATATTATCATGCTGAAATTCGAGTTTTGCAAGTGCCCCATGAAATAATCCAGGAAATGGAGCATTTGTTGATTAAAGGTGAGCGTTTTAACAGCATCAGCCATCTGATCGGACTGGTGGCGGCCCTGGCAGGGTGCTCATTTTTAATTTATGCAGCTTCAAGGCAGGGTGATCCGTGGAAGATTGTCAGTTTCAGTATTTACGGCGTCAGCCTGGTAGCGCTGTATTTATTTTCATCCTGTTATCATTGTACACAGGGTGGGGCAAAGCAGATATTCCGGCAGCTTGATCATTACTCGATCTATCTTCTGATCGCAGGAACTTATACGCCATTTACTCTGGTGACTCTTCGCGGCGGATGGGGCTGGTCCATCTTCGGGGTGATCTGGGGTCTGGCGCTGCTTGGAGTGATGCTGGAACTGTTTTTGAGAAACAAGCGCGGATATTTTGCAGTGGCAATTTACCTTTCTATGGGCTGGGTGATCACGATTGCCTTGAAACCGTTGCTGAGGGCTTTGCCGGCAGCAGGCTTTACCTGGCTTCTCCTTGGAGGAATATTCTATTCCAGCGGAGTGATCTTTTACTGCCTGGATAAAAAAGTAAAGCATTTTCATGGGATCTGGCATTTATTCGTGCTGGCAGGCAGCCTCTGCCATTATCTTACAATTCTGATCTATGTTTCCTGATGACCTGATGATTGTTCGACGAGTTGATTGTTTATAGTTATCATATGAAGACTTGCAGATTGCGAATAATATTTACAAGCTGAATCCGTCATCCGGGAGTGCCATGACGAGTAAAGTACTGACCATCATGTTTACAGACATCAAGGGGTTTACTGAAAAAACCTCCGGTTCCTCCAGGGAGAACCTGCATCAGTTGCTGGAGAGCCACGAGAAGCTCCTGCTGCCTGTTGTATCCAGATTTCATGGCACCTTGATCAAGACGATCGGCGATGCGCTGCTGATCAGCTTCGAATCTCCGACTGACGCCATTCTCTGCGGAATCATGATTCAGGAAACTCTGGCAGGCTACAACACAAACAGGCTGGAAAAAGACAAAATATTTGTCAGGGTTTCCATGAGTTCCGGTGAGGTGGAGATCCGGGACAATGATGTTTTTGGCGAAGCTGTGAATCTGGCGTCCAGGCTGGAAGGGATCACAGACCCTGGAGAAGTATATTTCACGGAATCAGTTTACCTGGCTATGAACAAATCCGAAGTACCGACCTGCGAGGTCGGTTTCCGGGTCTTCAAAGGAATCCCTGAACAGGTCAAGGTGTTCCGGGTTCTGCGGGACATCAAGTTGACAGGCTACAAGGACCTGCTGCAGAAGCTAAAGATTCAGCCGCCGAAGTGCAGGAGTCAGAAGTGGAAAATTGCGGCTGGAGTCAGCATCATAGCAGGAATAATTATAATTGCTTTAAATCTTCTAAGCGACACTCAGGAGGATTTTGCAGCCAGAATCGAAAAGGATCTGGCTGAGAACAAGCTGACTGAGGCATTTCTGGAACTCGATGCAATGGGTGAAAAATATCCCGGAGATCCGCTGACCTTTGAGGAATCCATGAAATGCCTGACAGCCGGGGTAACACACGCAGTTTCAGAAAAGTCCTTTGAGGAAGCGGCCCGGCTCATCAAGACCTGGAAACAGGAAGTTCCAGAAATCAATACCGGAAGCCTGGAAATCTATGCTTGTTCTGCAGAAGCTGATTTTCTGTTTCAGGTTGGCAGGCATGACACTGCTCTGGGAATATACAAATACCTTCATCTGCAGTACCCGGACAACCTGGAACTGAACAGGCACATTTATCAAGCATGCAGCAGGACAGGCGCACCGCCTGAAGCAGAGAAACTGGCCGGGGAAGCAGTCTTTTTCGTGGCCAAGAATTCAATTGCTCCTGACGACTTAGGCACCAAGAGGGCACTCGTTTCCCTGATGGAAACTGCGGAACAAGGCCGGGCAGAAGAGATATTTTTCCTGATCAGGAATAAGTATCCCCAGTGGATGCAATATCTCAAGGCAGCACTCATTGCAGATCAGCCGGTTTTTCAGGTGAGAATCTTCAGGCTTCTGAAAAATAGCGGAGATCTCAGCTTCACAGAGGAAGTGCGCTGCCGTTTTCATCAACTGCTGACCCATGCTCCAGACACAGCTGAAACCGAGTCTGCTCTTTCAGAAAACCTCTCTTTTTTCATCGATCAGTCCGGAAATCCGGGCTGGGAATCAGTCAAAGCAGAGGCAGGATCAGCTGAAATCCATACTGTGGAGATCCTGCGCTACTTAGGCGACCTCCCTGCCCGGGCTGCTGAATTTCTGCGCGTGAGTTTCAAAGCTGAAATCGACAAATCTTTACCTGAATGGGCTGTTCAGACCAAGTCAGGTAATCTGCGGCTTAATGCCTATCTCATGCTTGAAGCAGAGGGAGACCTTTCCAGGATCGATCTCTGGCTGTTTCACGAGGACAGCCTGACCAGGCTGATACTGGCTGACAACCTTCAGGCATTGAAAGTGCTTGTGCCTATGGCTGTCGACTATTTCCTGAAATCTCCGCAGAAGAAAGAGATCAACGAGATTGAGGAGGATGCGTTAATCTGGTTCGACAAGCAGGTGAGTGCTTTGAAAATTGCCGGTGACGTCCGGGCCTTTGAGGCTGAAGAACTGCTAAGGGAACTCGATAGATTGCATTATGATAATGACAGGATCAAGAATCGGTTTCGGACTAAATGAGATTTTAAGCATTGAAAATTCATTCAACTGCAAGTCAAGAGATCTGAAGTTCCTGTACTTGATGAATACATGCTGGCGATTTTGGGCATCAGGACAGGAAATTTTTCAGAATCGAGTGGCCGTGCTCTGTGAGCACAGATTCCGGATGAAACTGCACGCCTTCAACTTTAAATTGTTTGTGCCTTAAACCCATGACCAGGCCGTCTTCTGTCCAGGCCGAGACTTCCAGGCAGTCAGGCAGGCTTTTTCGTTCCACGATCAGCGAATGATATCTGGTTGCATGGAAAGGAGACGGCAAACCACTGAAAATGCTTTTCCCGTCGTGGAAAATCCTGTGCACTTTGCCATGCACAACTGCTCCTGCCCTGATCACCCGGCCTCCGAACACCTGGCCGATGGACTGATGGCCAAGGCAGACACCGAAAACAGGGATTTTTCCCGCGAATTCCCTGATGGTTTCCAGGCTGATCCCTGCTTCTGAAGGCGAGCATGGGCCTGGAGAAATGAAGATATGCGACGGCTTCAGATCAGCGATGCCCTGCAGCGTGATTTCATTGTTACGGAAAACGCGGATCTCCTGTTTCAGCTCGCCTAGATACTGCACGATGTTATAGACAAAGGAGTCGTAATTATCGATCATCAGGATCATTGAATTAACTCCATTTCCTGGCTTTGGCAAATTTCTGTGGTGTGCAGCCACAGGGAGTGCGTCAGCATTGATTTGTGGCGGGTCCTGTCCTGTGGCAACTTTTATTCTCCTTCGCTTTGCTCAGTGCGCCTAAAAGTTCCCACTGGCCACCCCACAAAGCTTTTGCGACTCAAAAATGCAAATTTGCCAAACCATAGCGCCGCGGGCACGGCGAAAGTATAGTAAGCATCATTGCGAAGCCTCTATGGTCTTGAGCAAAGCCTTGGCCTTGTTCAGCGTTTCCTGATATTCGCGCTCAGGTACTGAATCTGCCACAATTCCGGCTCCGGCCTGGATGTAGCCTTTTTTTCCCTTGATCAGGATCATGCGGATGGCGATACAGACATCCATATTACCTGTGAAACTGAAATAGCCGATCGCGCCTGCATAGACTCCGCGCCGCCTGTTTTCCAGCTCATCAATGATTTCCATGGCCCGTACTTTGGGAGCTCCGGAAACAGTGCCTGCAGGGAAGCAGGCGCGGAACAGGTCGAACATGTCATTCTCGGATGCGAGTCTGCCTACAACATTGGAGACTATGTGCATCACCCTGGAATAGCGTTCCACCTGGAAAAGTTCAGTGGCTTTTACACTGCCATATTCGCAGACCCGTCCGATGTCGTTCCTCGCCAGATCCACGAGCATTACATGCTCTGCCCTCTCCTGCTCATCAGCCAGCAGTTCCTGCTCCAGTTCCAAATCACGCTCCTCGGTTTCACCTCTGGGCCTGGTTCCTGCCAGAGGCCTGGACACGACAATGCCGTCATGCACCTTGATCAGTGTTTCCGGCGATGAACCCAGTATATGCATGTCAGAGAGGCGCAGAAAATACATGTATGGCGAGGGATTGGATTTGCGCAGGCTTCTGTAAACTGAAAAAGGGGTTGCATCAAGATCAAAGGACAGGCGCTGCGAAAGAACCACCTGAAAGATGTCGCCTGACAGGATATATTCCTTGGATTTTTCCACAATTTTTTCGAACCCGGACTGGGTGAAATTACTGGAAAAGGTGCAGGTTTTCGTGGATTTCTGGGATTTGTAACCTGACTCGTCCAGGCAGCCTGCCAGCACTGTCACGATTTCACCGAAGCGATCCTTTGGCTCGGTTTCGGCGTAGAGTACTAGGGTCACTGTATTTTCCAGATGGTCGAAAAGGATGATTTCTGAGGGAAATATGAAAAAAGTGTCAGAAATGCCGAGTTCATCCGGGTTTTTATCCGGAATCTTCTCGATCAGCCGGATCGCGTCATAGCTGATATAGCCGAGCGCTCCGCCGGAGAAGACCGGGATTTCAGGCAGCCCCTTGTATTTACCCGTGAGCTCTCGAAGAAGATCAAGCGGGTTTCCTGCTTGTTCCGATTTTACTCCGTCAACTTCCAGTTCAATTTTGTTTCCTGTGCTTCTGAAAATCAGAAACGGCCGTCCGCCGATGAACGAATACCTGCCGCGCTCTCCGCTCGACTCCAGGGATTCATAGATGAAGCTGTATTCCTCCTGCGAATAAAGCAGAGAATAGGCTGAAACAGGAAAAGACTTGAGCGGAAGTTTCCTGTAAAAAGGATGTTTACTCAAAGCTGATGCATTCATGCCCGCAGATCTCCCTGATCCGGTCGAAAAACTCCGGGAAAGAAATGTTTACGCATTCGCAGCCATTGACCACTGTTTCCCCTGATGCGAGAAGCCCGGCAATGGTGAGGGCCATCACGATTCTGTGATCGTCGAAGCCTTCGCATTCGGCTCCCTTCAGCTGCACAGGGCCGTTCACTGTGAATCCATCCTGGCATTCGCTGATGTCGGCCCCGAATTTTTGCAGCTGGGACACAATGGCTTTGATCCTGTCTGATTCCTTAATCCGCAGTTCAGCAGCATCCCTGACTTCTGTCAGTCCCAGAGCTTGGGTGGCTGCCACAGCCAGAACAGGAAGTTCGTCGATCAGGAGCGGGATCAGGGGACCTGAAATTTTGGATCCTGAAAGCCTTGATCTGCTGATTTCAATGTCTGCCACAGGCTCATTGCAGGTATCGCGCTGACCAGCGAGATTGAAGCTTGCCCCGGCACTCTGAAAATATTCCAGAATTCCGGTTCTGGTGGGATTGACTCCCACATCAGACAATATGATCCCATCTCCTCTGAACGCTCCCAGCACCAGGAAAAATGCTGCTGCGGAGATGTCGCCTGGGACAGACATTTTCCGTCCAGTCGGTTGCCTGTGCTTTCCAAGAGCTACAAGGAGTCCTTCTGTCTGAATGTCGACCCCGAAATATTGAAGCATACGCTCAGTATGATCGCGGGACAGGCTGGGTTCTGAAATTTTCTGTGATCCTTCAGCGTAAAGTCCGGCCAGAATCAGGGCTGATTTAACCTGGGCGCTGGGAACAGGCATCACGAAATTCCCGGCTGTGAGAGCAGTACTGCCCTGAACTACAATTGGCGCGTATTTGCCGCCTTCACGGGCTGAGATATTGGCACCCATTTTGCGCAATGGCTCGATAGCTCGGGCCATGGGACGGCTGTTGAGACTCTCGTCACCGGATAAAACGCTGAGAAATGGCTGCGCTGCCAGGAGCCCTGTGAGAAGCCGGGTGGTTGTACCTGAATTGCCGCAGTCCAGCACAGCAGTCGGTTCTTTCAGGCCGTGCAATCCAACGCCTTTGATGCGTACGAAATTATCGGTCCGCTCAAAATTCACACCCAGGGCTTTCAGACATTTCAAAGTGCTGGCGCAGTCGGCAGAGCTTGCAAAATTGCTTATCTCAGTCACACCATTCGCAATTGTTCCAATGATGGCTGCACGGTGGGAAATCGATTTGTCTCCGGGCAGCATGATTTTACCGGAAGCGCTGTTGATACCCTTTATTCTGACCTTCATAATCTTAAAATTCCTTTATCACTTCACGCTGGAGACAACAATTAATTTCCAAGAGAACCCATTTCCCGGCCTATGGCATAAGCGACCCGTTTCACTTCCTGCATCAGCTGCTGGAACGAATCCAGTTTCAGCGACTGGGCTCCGTCGGACAGGGCTTTGGACGGATGGGGGTGCACTTCCACGATCAGGCCGTCAGCCCCGGCTGCAATCGCAGCTCTGGCCAGAGGCAGCACCATTCCCCAGCGGCCTGCCGCATGGCTCGGATCAATGATCACTGGCAGATGCGTCAGCATCTTCAATTCAGGAATACTGCTGATATCCAGGGTATACCTGGAATAGTCGCTGAATGTCCTGATCCCGCGTTCACAGAGGATCACATTGTAATTTCCTTCAGACATTATATATTCAGCGGCCAGGAGGAATTCCTTGATCGTGGCGGAAATGCCGCGTTTCAATAGAATCGGCTTTGCTGATCTGCCGGCTTTTTTCAGGAGGGAATAGTTCTGCATGTTGCGGGCTCCGATCTGCACCAGGTCCGCATACTCGGCCACCACATCGAACGTGTCTGTATCCACTGCCTCAGTTACGATGGGCAGTCCGGTCCGTTCGCGTGCCTGAGCCAGGATTTTCAAGCCTTCTTCCCCAAGTCCCTGGAAGGAATAGGGTGAGGTCCGCGGTTTGTAGGCCCCGCCCCGCAGCATGACGCTGCCCATTTTTTTGATTTCTTCAGCCACTTCCATGGTGATATCCAGTGACTCTACTGCGCAGGTCCCGGCAATCACTGCGATCTTTCCGTCACCAAAACTGGTTCCGCCAACTTTAACCACAGTATCTTCAGGTTTCATTTCTCTGCTGGTGAGCTTATATTCCTGAGTGACATGAATTACTTCCGTAACTCCTGAGAGCGAAATAATCCGGCCTTCGTCGATCCGGCTTTTATTGCCTGTGATTCCGATCGCCACGCGCAGAGAGCCGGGGATCGGGTGAGGCGTAAGACCCATCTCACGAATGGACTCGCAGACGCGGTTAATCTGTTCTTCAGTAGCTTTGACCTGCATTACTATAAGCATTTGGTTCTCCTGACAGGTTCGATATTGGACAGGGCGCCTCTGAGAGCGCTTAGCTGTCGGTTAAGAATTATACCAGAAAGTAACTGAACCCAGTTTCATTTTTTTAACTTCTGATCAAAGAGCCAGAGCAGGACTTCGCTGGAAGCATAGGTTTGCGCCCAGACATTGTGCCCTTCTCCCTGATATTCAGTGTATTTTATGCTGCCACCCGCTCCCTTTACAGCCTCCACCATGGAGCGGGAACGGACTGGTTTTACGGTGGTATCAACGCTTCCGTGGAAGGCCCAGACCGGTACTGTGGCGACTTTCGCGGCCAGTTTCGTGTCTCCACCTCCGCAGAGAGGCAGGGCTGCCGCGAATTTTTCCGGCATTCTCTGCAGCAGGTCCCAGGTGCCGAAACCGCCCATGGAAAGTCCGGTCAGATAGAAGCGGGACTTATCAGCCTGCCGGCTTTCGATCACGCTATCCGCAAGTTTCACGGCCAGATCGAGCGGCCAGGAGATATTGACCGGCATTTCGTGAGTGTCGGTAGCCCAGTCCACGTCGACCCACCTGAGATCAGCCGGGCATTGCGGGACAATGATGATAGCCGGCATTTTCTTCCTGATGGTGAATTCCAGGATCTTGAGCGGGCCATTCACAAGAGTGATCTGGTTATCACTGCCCCGCTCGCCTGAACCGTGCAGGAAAAGGATCACCGGCAGTCCGGATTTTGTTCCGTTCAGAGGCACGTGAATTCTGTATGGAAGGCTGTGCCCGCCAAAGAAGAATACTTCTGCCGAAAAGCAGATATCCGATGACGAGGCCCGGGTGATTTCAGCGGTGTTCATGGTTTCAGCTGCGGATGCTGTCACTGCGGACAGAATGAAGACATTCAGCAGAAAGAGAATAAAACATTTCATTTCGTCTCCGGTTGATCAAGATAGATTTCAAGCAACAGCTTCTTCAAAGCAAGTTCTTGTCAGCCTTTATCTTCCTGTGCTCGAATCTCCCGCCTAACAGCCTATGCCATTGACTGCAGAAATCGAGAAACACTTCGACCGGGACAGTGTGTTTCCTGCGCAGCCTCTCAAAATCATATCTGCGGGACTGAGATGCCATATCTTCGAGCATCTCGCGCTTCATTTCATCTGTCAGCTTCATATTTTGCCTTCAGTTCCTGAAACAAATCCTCGCGTTTGAATAGAAGGAAATATTCTTTCAACTGATTCCAGTCTAAGCCCGGATTACTCTTCAGCAGACTCTCAATGTCGCAAAGCTCAAGCGCCTCCCTTTCAGGCGCGTTGCCCATAGCCTGCAATTTCAAGCCGATGATGCCTTCAGGTCTGAGCACTTTGAGGCTGAATCCGGAAACATGATGTATTTCAGACTGTTTCAGCATTTCCAGCGTGTATTTGCGCCTGGCGATGAGGATGTCCACTGCGACCCCACCCGCCTCCGGCAGATACTGGGCCACTTCCTCCGTCTTATAAAACGACTTGTATTTCAGATCATAGAGTATTGATTCGGCCTTTCCCAGGTCATCTGAATTGATCAGAAAATCAAGGTCTAAGGTGGAGCGGTTCACTCCCCAGAATCCGAGGGAGACTCCTCCGATCAAGGCATAATCGACTTTCTGAGATCCCAAAGCAAAGGCAAGCTGAGAAAGCAGTTCTTTAAAATTCATGGGAATATTATATCATTAGAATTTCCTCAACGGAAGACAGATGGGGTAAATGAAAAATGCCGAGTAATCGGAAGGGATTAATAAATTGTAGGAAAGATTACAGCAGAGCCTTCTTGAATTCCCTGATCAGTTTTTCCAGGTCTTCGCCTTTTTTTATTGCTTCCACCAGCCTGCTGCCCACGATCACTCCATCCACCAGAGGGGAAAATTTCGCAGCCTGATCAGGATTTGAGATACCGAAACCAAGACAGAGCGCTTTGTCCGTGCATTTTTTCACCTGCAGCAGGAAATCGCGGAGTCCTGCGGGAAGCGTTTTCCTTCCTCCGGTCACTCCAGTGATGCTGACGCAGTAAATGAAACCCTGCGAAATATCAGCGATTTTCTTGATCCTTTCCGGTGTGGAATTAGGAGCAGCCAGAAGGATCAGTGCGATTCCGCTTTTCTCAGCTTTCAGAGCCCAGTCTGAGGTTTCTTCAAGCGGCATGTCTGGAATGATCAGCCCTGAAAAGCCCGCTGCCTGAAGATCGCCGAAAATCCGCTTTTCTCCATAAGCCATCAGAGGATTCAGGTATGACATCAGAATTAGCGGGACAGTCATCTTGAGCTTTTTGACGCCTGATAGAAGCGCTGGTAAGGTAATGCCTGATTCAAGTGCGGACTGTGAAGACTGCTGGATGGTTTTCCCGTCTGCCACAGGGTCTGAAAAAGGGTAGCCAATTTCAATGATGTCTGCACCGTTTGCAGCGGCCATCCGGAGGAGTGAAAGACTTTTTTTAAGATCCGGAAAGCCGGCCGTGAAATATGGAATAAAGGCTTTTGCTCTTTTTTTTCTGAGTTCCTGAAATTTTTCGCTGATTTTCATGCCAGGCCTTCCATGATTTCAAGGTCTTTATCGCCTCTGCCTGAGAGATTAACGATGAGAATGCTGTTTTTTCGGAAGGTTTTGGCTGTCTTCAGGGCATGGGCGATTGCATGGGAACTCTCCAGAGCCGGGATGATGCCTTCCAGCCGGCAGAGAGTCCTGAAAGCCTGCAGAGCTTCCTTGTCAGTTGCTGAAGTGTAATCAGCCCGTCCGGAATCTTTGTAATAAGAATGTTCCGGGCCTACTCCTGAATAATCCAGTCCTGCTGAGACCGAATGAGTGGAAAGTATCTGCCCGTCCTGATCCTGCATCAGGTAGCTTCTGGCGCCATGCAGCACTCCGATTCTGCCTGTCGCAAGCGTAGCGGCATGTTTTCCTGTGGAAAGGCCTTTTCCCCCTGCTTCTACTCCGATCAGGCGGACCTTGTCGTTTACAAACGGGTGGAAAATACCCATCGCATTGCTGCCTCCGCCTACGCAGGCGATCACAGCATCAGGCAGTCGTCCTTCCAGTTTGAGGATCTGCTTTCTGGCTTCTTTCCCGATCACAGACTGGAATTCCCGTACCATGAATGGATAAGGGTGAGGACCGACCACAGAGCCGATGCAGTAGTGCGTGTTTCCTACGTTGGTCACCCAGTCCCGGATTGCTTCATTGATGGCGTCCTTGAGTGTCTTTGTGCCTGAATCCACAGGAATTACCCTTGCGCCGAGCAGATTCATCCGGAAAACGTTCATTTTCTGGCGGCGGATGTCTTCAGATCCCATGTAAACGCAGCATTCCAACCCCATCAGAGCACAGGCTGTAGCTGTAGCTACTCCATGCTGGCCGGCCCCTGTTTCGGCGATAATTCTTTTTTTGCCGATAGCGCGAGCCAGGAGTATCTGACCGACTGCATTATTGATTTTGTGCGCACCCGTATGCAGAAGGTCTTCGCGTTTCAGGTAAATCTTCGCGCCTCCAGCTTCTTCGGTCAGCCTGGCGGCAAAATAAAGCGGGGAAGGACGGCCTACATATTCAGCCAGCAGGTTTTTGAATTCCTGATTGAATTTTTTATCGCTCCGCAGGCAGTTGAATGCCTCGTCCAGTTCAGACAGGGCTCCCATCAGCGTTTCAGGTACGAATCTGCCACCGAAGTTCCCGAAGTAGCCGGACTTGTCCGGAGTCTGCCGTTTCATTTCAGAGGCCTTTGGCGAGACAGTCCAGAGCCAGCAGATAGCCCTTACATCCAAGTCCGCTGATCTGACCAGTGCAGACCGGAGCGATCACCGATTCACTCCTGAAGGGTTCCCTGGCGTGGATGTTTGTTAGATGCACTTCGATTGTGGGGATTTTGATGGCTTCGATGGCGTCGCGGATCGCATAGGAATAATGGGTGTATGCGCCAGGATTGATTATTAATCCAGCACAGTCTCCGGCAGTCTGAATCGCATCGATGATTTCCCCTTCGCTGTTTGACTGCAGAATCAGGACAGAGATTTTGAACTGCTTCGCTGATTGTTCGATTTTCCGGTTGATTTGATCCAGGGTCAGATTGCCGTAAATTTCAGGTTTTCTTTCTCCCAGCAGATTCAGATTAGGACCGTGGATTACAAGAATTTTCCGCATTCTACCTCCTTCACTTCCGCTCTGCCGATCTTTTCCGGCACAGGCAGCCTGATCATGTCCTGCCTGACTTTTTTGTCCTGGGTGAGCATTTCCTTGAATCTTGTGGAATCAATATCTTCAGGAATTGAGACAGGAAGCGAATAATCAGAAATCAGGGTCAGGATTTTCTCACAGTCTTTTTTCTTCAAAAATCCCTTGTCTCTGCAGATTTGAGCTTCCACAGCCATGCCGATCGCCACGGCTTCTCCATGTCTATAGCGGGTATAACCGGTCAGGGTTTCGATCATATGACCTACTGTATGCCCGAAATTCAGCACTTCCCTGATGCCGAGTTCTTCGCGTTCGTCCTTTGATACTATGCAGGTCTTGATTTTCGAGCAGCAGGAAACGATCTGCTGCAGAGTTTCCGGTTTCCTCGCCAGGATGTCTGATTTTCTGTCCGCTAAAAACGAGAAAAGTTTATGATCACGGATGATTGCGTATTTAATCACTTCTGCCAGGCCGTTCCGAAATTCACGCTCAGGCAGGCACTGGAGGAAAGCTGTGCTTGAAATCACCATTTCAGGCTGGTAAAAGGTGCCGATCATATTCTTGCCCCTGGAGTGATTGATTCCAGTCTTGCCGCCGATCGCGGAATCCACCTGAGCGAGCAGTGTGGTGGGAATCTGAATCACCGGCATTCCGCGCTTATAGGTAGAGGCCACAAAGCCGCAGAGGTCGCCGATTACACCTCCGCCCAGCGCGATCAGGAGGTCTGACCTGGAGTAACCTTCTGTGAGCAGGAAACCGTAAATGCGCTCAGCAGTAGAAAGGGTTTTGAATTCTTCGCCGTCAGGCACGCAAAAGGCCTGAATTTCGGTCTCCCCGCAAAGGCCGGCGATCTTGTTGAAAAAAAGGGAGGCTACCAGCGGGTTGGAGATGATGGCGACTTTCCTGGGAGCTAACTCTTTCACTCGATCGGACAGGAAAGAAGACAGCTTGTTTCCTACCTGGATCACATGCTTCCCTGAGGCATCGGTTTTGATGTCTTCTGAATAAGTTTCTTCAGAAGCCCTGGGAAGATTGAGAGCTGATGCGATCTCCTCTGCTGCCTGTCCGGCTTCGCGCATCGAGGTATCGCAGGTATGGTCCGCCTGCACATGCGATTCCGACAGTTCCTGATAAAGGTCTGAGAGCTTCTGCCTGTCCCATTCAAGCGGCAGCAGGCGGTGCTCGACCCTGTCCAGAAAAATATCGTGATCAACATGAAGGTAGACTATCCGGTCGCTTTTCGAAAACAGCTTCCTGTATTCCTCATCGAACGGTGCGCGGCTGCCCCAGGCGATCACAGTCCCTGAGAGAGGGGAAATTTTTTCAGCAAGTTCGAGGGAACAGGGATGATAGAGGATTTCCTCGCCCGGAAAAAAAGCATCGCCGAGTATGGCTCGCTCTTCAAGTTCCATGAAAAGGTCGGTGGAGAGGAAAGAAAAGCCGCATTTTTCGGCCAGGATCCTGCCGATCGTTTTTTTGCCGCTGCCGAAAAAACCGGTGAGTATGATGTTTCCAGGCATGGAAGTATCATACAGATTTTGTGTTTGTTTAGCAATTGGGCCTACGTTGGGTTGACAGCAACAGCTATTGAGTATGATTTGCAATACATTCAAACCCAGTATAGACTAAGTAGCATCATGTTTGCTGATAAAAAAAGATAGCGAGTGAGTGTCCCGTCCGATTCTATGATTGACTGGGTTGAAATTCCCCTGATCAGTTCACAAAATCTAAAGTTGAGGTGAATCTATGAAGAAAATTTATGGGCGTGTACTGGTAAAAGAGTCCAATGCAGGTATCCCCAATTTAGTGATTGCAGCTTATGACTCAGATAGAACCACACAAGGAATTGCTTCTATTAGCAGCCTAAATCTTCGAGAATCTATGCCAGAAAGTCTGGGGCATTTAGGCAAAAGAATTGGATCGGTTTTGACAAATCAGGATGGGGTATTTGCCTTTAGCAGTGATGAGCTAGATTTTTCCGGCAATGAGACACGTCCTGATCTGCTTATTGTAGTATTCGCCCCTGAAGATATTCGAGACGTTAAGCGCCCTTATCCATTGCCTCCAGAGCAGCGAATACTCTATATATCATCAATACCTAGAAATGATGCCGGTTCAGAAGAAGCTTATATCATCCGGTTATTACAGGCACAACTTGATGAACATCAAATTCCATCAAATACTTCCCAGAGAATCGATAACAAGAGTGAAACTGCCAGTCTGCATTTGTTTAATGCGATTGAACAAGCCTATATTTTTCGCGATAACTTAAAGGTCAAATTAGCACCTAGAATGCAAGTTGAATCAGATAAAGCGGCAGAAATAAGGGCATCGGCAAAAGAGAAATTTAAAAACTTATCAGCTATTCCAAAGCACTTAAAGAATCGTAAGCGACTTCTCAAGGATCCCTCTCACCTTGAACGTATGCAGAACGAGGTCATAATTAAGAGCTGTGAGCGTTTCAATGAGATTCAAGGCAAATTTCGTCTGACTCTTAGCGAAGATGATTTACAAACGATTGGGTTAAAAATTGATAACGGTAAAATTACAGGAAGAATCGAGAAAGACGAGCTGAAAAAAAAGTTTGAAGCTAATCGCGGCGTGACTGACCTTATCCGGGTCCGTGATATTAACATCCCATCCGCGGAAGACCTTGTGAATAAATACATCGCAGAGCATGAAAAATAATTTCATGCAAACTCAGGCAAAATTAACTAAGTAAAGGAGAAGGAGAATATGCCAATTAATAATAATCAGGCAGTGATGGATTGTGTTGTTGAACAAATCAAAGAATTACAGACTCCTATCTTTAAAGAGACAGGGATAAATGCTGTATTAACCGAACTAAAGGACCTTAAAAGCTTTCTTAACAGTCCTGCTGATAGCACAGCACTTCCGATATTGGTTGCGATTATTGATCAATTTACGGAAGTTAACAAAGGTACAATCAAGCTGCAAGATGCAGGCGAAGCGTTGGGTCATCTTGATACGCTTTGTAAATTGATGGCTGCTTCTGCAACACCCGATGATCCGCGCAATGCAATTTTACTCAGTGTGTCCGAACAAGTCATGAAACTTTTGCCGTCTCGCCCAGATGTCGAATCTGTTCTAGGCGATCTCCAAGCAATAAAAAACCTCAAGGGCGGTCCGGCAGATGCAACTTCTTTTCATGATTTTCATGTTCTTCAACTTGCCTTTGAAAATATCTGGGTTCATGCCTTTGATGCCAGCTTAAAAAAACAGGTTGAACAATTATTCCGGGAAGCTGTAATAGGATGTCACAATCTCGGAATCCAATTGCCCGGTTTTTTATTAAATCCATGTAAAAGCGATGATGAAAGCGAAATGGACATAGATGATCTTAATGAATTTATCAGAGATGTTGAAAATATGATTACATCATCTATACCACCGATGCCACACGCTGTCCGTTTAATATTCCCTGATGCGGAACCTTATTGGAGTATCATGAATGATGAGCAGCGTCTAGCCATTATCCGGATAGCAGCGAAGTATTATCAAGAGCAACATTATTCTTACACAAGTCCGGCAGCCGATGGTTCAGTTGGAGGTGGTTATACTAGCTGGTCAGCACCATCAGAAGTTAGTGAAACAGATAAGAATACCGTTGCGAATATTATTGAGTCTGCTAAAACGCAGGGAGGCCGTCTACAGAAACTGATCAGAGAGATCGGAAAATCAATATCCGAGCCATATGCATTCGATGTTTTCGCTCCTGGATCTTACAATTTTGGGGTTATGCTCACCTATCGGCAAAAATGGGAACCAGGTGAATACCAGGCAGGAGACTTGGTTGCCACTATCCCTCTGGCGCCAGGAGAAACGCGTAAATATTCTAAGAAAGTAAATGTAAAGACCTCCCGCGCGGTTAAGGAGCTGGAAAAATCCATGTCTTCCCACTCCGAACAATCCTCAGAAACAAGCCGTGCCGAAGCTGACATCATGCAAAAAGCGAATACTGCTACAAATTTCAAGATGACTGCGCATGGTTCGTTTAATATAGGCATAGGAAGTATGGATACGTCTTCCGAATATTCACTTAGTCAAGCCACGGAATCTGTCGCGAACAAGAAAGAATTCCATGAAGCCACCCTAAAGGCAGCACAAGAATATCGCCTTGAAAGATCGGTTGAAGTTGACTGCATCTCATCAACTGAAACAGAAGAAACCACTTCCGGAGAGATTTCCAACCCAAACAATGAAATTACTGTTACTTATTTATTTTATGAATTGCAGCGTAGATATCGAATTAGTGAATCTATTTACCGCGCCCAGGCTGTTATTTTAGTAGCACAAGATGTCCCTGCCCCCAATGAAATTGATGAATCCTGGTTGATTAAATATCAATGGATTCTATCTCGAGTTTTGTTGGATGATTCTTTCAGACCGGCACTTGAGTATCTTACATCGGGAATGGCAGGCGATGAAGTATCAATTGAAGTTTTAAAAGCGCATTGGAAAAATCAGTTGGGACTTGCAAAAGCTTTGGAGAGCAAAGTTAATGCTCAAATCGACATGCGTGACACACTTCGCAACTGGCTGACTGATACAACTGAAAAAGAAGATCTTGTAAAAGCTGCTGCAAGTGATATACCTACTGTTGCAAAGATATTTTCGTTTGGAGTAGCGGGTAAGATTGAGGAATTAGAGGCAGACAAACTGGAGGCATACCGCAAGGCAATTAAAACTCGCCTGGAATATGCCGAAGCAGCCCTTGCGGATGCTCAGGACAGATTAAAACAGACAACCGATGCGTATGAAAAAGCTACCCAGAAATATGAGGCAGCCCTCCAGCAGCAGTATAACCGCCATGTGGCAATTGATCAGCTCCGTATTCATGTCAAACAAAATATTTTGTATTACATGCAGGCGATATGGGATCATGAACCACCTGACCAAAGATTCTTCAGGCTTTATAAACAAGAAATTACATGCCCCGGGGTTAATCCAGAACTCTCGGATTTTTCAGTGGTTTCCGGGTCTGCGGTAGCAAAACCACAGCATCCAGTGCTTGCTGGTGATCAAAAAGTAACGATTCCAGATGCAGTTAAGCAATTTCAAAAGTATATTACAATTCAGGGGGATTATAAGGGGGGAGGAGTTCTTCCATTACCTAAAGATAAAGTTCAACTTAACGAGATCGCTGATTTGGACAATCCCATTGGATATAAGGGTAATTACATGATTTTTCCCTTAAAGAAAAATACCGATCTAACTGATTTTATGCTCCAGGATTTTGTTGATGATTATCTGGGGGTGCGCGATCCTGACCAGGCTGTTGAATTTGATTGGGTGAAGTTTGATTCTAGATGGCAAGCAGCTAGTGAAAGGGAACGACATAATCTGTGTGCTGAGTTGTTGGACTATTTGACGGCAGCCAGGCGTACCTGGGACGATATTAGTATTCCTGTGGGTCAATTGTTTATTGAAGCACTGCCAGGTTCACATCCTTTGCTAGAGGATTTCAAACTGTTACATCGGGTTGAAGATGTGCGCAAGGTGAAAGCTGAAGTGAGGCATGCGGAATTGGAAAATTTGCGTCTGGCAGCCCGATTGGTGGCCGGTGAGCTTGAAGACCCGGAAATCGAGCGTCGGATATTGGTAGATAAAGGTGTAGGTATATCGATTGACCCCAACCAATAATTGATATTTGATTTTGGCAAATCAGTCAAGGAGATGCGCTGAAATCCACGTGGGGTGTCCAAGTGCACCTTTTTACACACTGCGTCTGCAGAAAGAGAGAATAAGTTGCACTAAAGCAAGTTCCGCCAGTAATTAAGGTTTTAGGCAACTATGGCGGGACACTTCCAAACTATAAATAACAAAAAGGGTACATTTCATGTCAAATCCTCCAAATGATGCTGGCGTAGAAAAAGCCAGATCAACGTCACCACAAGATAGAATGACAACTGAAGCGCGAGGTACTGGAGCAGGTCAGCAAAAAACTGTGGCCAACAATACTCCAGCCAGAGCAACAAGCACAAGTCCAAAACTTACTGAAAACAGTACTCAACAAGTCAAGCAAACTGTCCAACAAAGTAATGAACGCAGAGATAAATATTTAAAAGCGATACTTGATTGTCATGTCACAAAAAAATATCAATCAGACGGGGTAAATACTTTTTGCAATTACTTCGCACGTGACGTCATGAAAAATATGGGTCTTAAAATATCAGAACATGAGGGGGAAGCAATTTACCCTGATATAAAAGCAAATTGTCTATGGTATTGGCTCAGGGGTTGGGGTAAGAAGCGTGGCTGGATTAAAGTGGATTGGAAACGTGCTCAGGCAGAAGCTGATGATGGTTATCCTGCCATTGGTGTAATGTTAAGGGCTGCTCATAATAGTCATGTGTGGGTTGTGCGTCCGAAAGATAATGAAAAAGAGAGTTTACTAAAAGCGGTTGCATTAACGCTAGGCAGAAACTACCTTACTCCAGACGACGAAACCACTAAGAATGTTTTACTAAATAGTAATGGAAATGATCGGAAGGCTCTCGTTAAAAGTGGAAAAGCACACAAAAAAAAGAATCCCCAGAAAAAAATAGCATTGCCAGATGGGCCTGCAGTTGCTCAAGCTGGTACCAATAACTATGAATATGGGCGCCCTCTTAGGGAATCTATTAAAAATCCTACTACACAATATTGGGTTTATCATCCTACTGACAATGGCAAATAAGAAGATTTATTTTAAACAACGATTTAATTTAATCATAAATCATCTTACCAATAAATTTTAGAAAGGAACATTTTTTATGTCAGGACCAAAGTCTCCACCTGATATCGGTGAGGAAAAAGCCAGATCTACATCTCAAAAAGATAGATTAACTACGACGGAGCGTGGTACCGGAGCAGAGCAAAAAGAAACATCATCCATCAACACTCCAGCACCCAGAATCTCTTCCAACGAAATCCCGCCCAATATAAGTGCATTTAGCAGGATAGAGGACCAGAAGGTGAGCTTTTACTTTACAGCCAGGGAGTCTGATTTTTCAGTTAGTAGCGACTCACAGGTTTTGGGAACCACTGGCAAGGAGATTGCCAAAGTGAGCAGTAAATTTTACAAGGCTCTCTGCATGGAAGGCAGCGGAATTCTCAATAAAAACAATCTGTGCTTGAACTTTGCCAATCGTTGCTTCAGCATTAAACCCAATGGTTGTAAGGACATCAATATTCCCAAAGAGAGTGATTTTCCAACAGGTAGCGCCAGGCCAGTTATGTCCACTTCAGGAAAGGTGATTGCTAGAGTGAGCAGTAAATTCTTCATGGTGCTCTGTAAGACAGGCAGTGGAATTCTAAAAGATGGCAGCTGTGTGAAGTTTGAAGGTTACCGCTTTAATATATTGCCCAGCGGATGCAAAGGCATCACTGCCCGACGCTATTGGATGGTCCCCTTCCACACTCTGGCTGTAAATGAGAAAGAAATACCTTATGAAGGAGTGTATTACATCCCAAAAACGAGAAATCTGAAGCTTCCCAATGGCGAAGCACACGACGGCTACTGGTTTGCTCACGACACGGGTGGTCATTTCGAGTCTTCAAATAACCGCATAGATATGTATTGCGACAAAAAAGTCTGGGTCAGATGGATGGAATCCAATGTTGCCGAAACGTTGTCCCCTCTGGAAATGTATCGCGTGGACGAAGCCACAAAACAGAAAGTGTACGCTAAGTATCATCAACTTCTTGGTCGTTGAGCAGTCACAGCGTGCCCTATTCATTCTCCAATCATGCTGGGAAGATTTATTTCGAGTTAACAAACCATCACGTTAGTCCCATTTAAAGCTGTCACGAGAATCGTCAAGGATCTGAATTTTTATCTCACTTAAGACCTAATCTTTGCAAAAGTTTCACGATCAAACTGGTTTTAAGATCACAGCTCATAATGCCTTCAGCATGAATTGCTCCGGCACAGACACTGTCATGAGTTCAGTTGTGAGTATGCCTCTGTCAGTCAAAACATTGATGGCTGCTTCCACATCCTGCCAGGTAAATTTGGCGGCTTTTTCAGGCGAACATTTCTGCAGGGAGTTGAATATCTCCTTGGCTGAAGCAGATTTGGACTTATTCACCAGATAGCAGATACTGGAATATAGCTCAAGGTCACGGTCTACAGTCAGTGAGTCGATAAATTCAGCAGCCTTTGAAATAAACGGCTCAAAAAACTCCATTTTATCATGCGTCTGGTTGCTTATCAGTGTGTCCTTAAGATTTTCTGCGGCTGTCGCTGATTTTACCTTGTAGTAATCCTGATATTCCTTGATCTGCGTGGATAGAATGTCAATAGAATGAGCATACGGCCCGTATAAATATCCATCGAATTTGAAAAAGTCCTGCCTGGAGAAATAATTCATGAAAAAAGCGGCTTTTTGAAGCCTGGTCTTGGTGAATTTCTTGAGCCTCTTTTTAATCTGGATCAGGAAATAATGCGAGATTGTCAGTTTCGGTGCTTTGGATAGTGCATCATCTACATTAATAATGCGTGCAGGCTGAAAAGGCTCATAAACAACAAAATCAATTTCTTCCTGTAAGGGTTTGATATGTTTCACGACAATTTTCAACACATCATTCCAGCTCAAGCCGCCATTGCCGCAACCAAGGGGTGGGATAGCAATGGATTTGACTCCCAGCTCCTTGATCAGTTTTACGAGTTCAGCCATGCCTTTTTCGATATACTCAAGTTTCGAGTTTTCTCTCCACTTGTCTTTCGTAGGGAAATTGATGATCAACTGTCCGTTTTCTTTGAACCAATGTAATGTCCCGATAGTCAGCGTCTTGCTCTTGCAGGCTTTCTGATAATCTGCGTTGTTTTCAGGAAATCTGCACTTGAATTTATAGGCAATACCCTTGCCCATATAGCCTTCGCAATTGACAGTATTCACCAGCGCCTGGGTCTTTTCTTCGAGGATGTCGCCTTTTTTATAAAAAATCACTGCTCGCTCACTTTCACAAACATATTAGGAAAGAAAAGGACATCATTATAATGTATATGCTTTGATCTGAAATACCTGTAAATTTCAAGCTGGATTTCCTCTGTTTCAGTGTAGATACTGTGAAAGTCAGTAATTTTCAATGATACAGGAGACAAACATTCAGCCATGCATACTTGCTTGCAGTTGGGATCAGTATAATCACGCTTATCCATGGCTTTCCAATCAATCTTTTCAAAGCCTTCAGCATAGTCAATTAATTCCGGTTTTTCAAAAGGTTGCAGGGAAAGCGGATGCTTATCCAGGATTTTGAAATTGTTTTTGCGGGCAAAGTTCCTATGTATTGTTATCAGGATAAAACTTTCACCAGGATGTTTTTTAATAACCGCTCCCTGGAAAGGATTTTTAGCGAAAAAGTGAAAGGGAACGAATTGATCAAGATTGTAGGGAACCCTGGATGCTATAATCTCCTGATCTGCAATATCAGTGTATTCAAGTTCAAGCGCCTGTACTTTGGAACGGGGCAACAGACCATTTTCAGCAATTGACGGCAGGTTTTCCAATGGCGTGAGATGGTAAATTAATTTCTGATCTCTGATGCTTTTTTTTTCAGTCATTTTTTCACTTTCTGCTTATTCTTACAGAATAAAGAAATGAGATAACCATAGACAGACTTAGATATTTTAGAAAAGCAACCAATGCAAGCCACTATTTCTCTCAGCTCTTGTTTTGCCAGTAAGAACGTTAGGCCAAAAGTTAATAAAGTTAGTGCTGCAAGAATGTTAGTCAAGTGCACCATCTGATAATCCATATATCTTTGAGTTTCAATTTGTCCAAAATATCGAAATTCTTTTTCAAAAGGCTTTTTATTATACAAACTATGAAGTTTACCTTCGAGAGAGGCTAAACCGGGGTTAGTGAAGAGGATTTTCCCATAATACTTGCCTGTAAAAAGAGTTCCTTCTTTGTGTAGGGAAGAGACAAGTATGGGTGCAGTTGCTGTAAACTTAGTGTGTTGTATGGTAACTTCAAAAGTGTCAATAATAGGAGTTTGAATATTAATACAAATAAAAGCTGGGATTTGATCTGAAATTACATATTTACTTGTAATATTGATTTCTACCGTAATAGTCTGGAGTGTATCATCACCGGTCAGTGGATATGTAAAACTCCATAATACAGATGATTCTCGCGGGATGAAAAACAAGATGGCAGCCCAAACAAGGATGATTAAAACGAGAATTGAGTTTAAAAAATTGAGTATGTTGTGCTTTTTGCTTCCCATTATGTTTTCTAACTCCTCTTTTCCTTATACATTTCAAACAAAAAAGCCACCCTCTCCGCTTCACTGTTAAATCTGACTTTCCCATAGGCCGCATCCACGACTTTATCGAGTTCTTTATGAGCTTTCATCAACACTGGCGGCATTGTGAGTACATTGTAAAGATCAGCCAGGCAGCTTTCAGGAAACTGAGCACGAGCATCAAGCACTTGCTGAGCCGCCTTTTCAATTTCAAGTATATTTTTCTCAGATGTTTCTGGCCAGGGGAAATTGTTGTATACGATATCTTTGGAATATCGGTAATCGCCTTTCAGTCTGCCACAAACTGCTCTTACCCAGGCCATGTGCATGGCTGACTGAAGGATTCCAAAGTGGAAAAGTGTCGCACCTGGAAGTGATAGACAGCTATCTGCAACGATATTCTCTTTATCAAAAAAACCAAATGGGATATATACACGATTTTCGGAAGTGTGTCGTGGTATTAATACGTACTTTTCTTCTGGTTGAGTCACTTGTCTGAATAGTGATGGATAAGGATAATTTTGTGTGGTTGGAGCCTTACTTGATTTACGGAAAGCTTCAACAGCTTTAATTCTATCTTTTACTTTTGGCATAGAACTGATTTCACTTGGTGATGCACCTACAAGCCAGACAACCCACCTTTTTTCTCCATGTAAATATTCTTTAGCGCTAATAAAGGGCTTTATAAATTGAGCTGCTAAGGGTTCATCTAAAAGAAAAGCCTCTTTTTCGCTATCTGTAAAAAGGAAATGCCCTCCATCAGTTGGTTTATTGCCATACATCATTTCCGGCATTCCGAATTGGTTTTTGGACTGGTTATCAAGCAATATCCATGGTGCGTCAACCAAATATGCATTAATATTTTTGACCTTGATTTTATGTGGCTCTCCATCTGGACTTTCATACTCATAAAGCCATTTTTTATCAGAATCAAATTCAGCGAAGCCAATTATTACACAGTAAACCGCTGCTTTTCCTTTTGCCTCACTGGTCCATTTAAAAGTGCGGTGTGCAAAATGTATTGAAACCTTATTGTGCCGTAAGAGGGCGCGCCATAGTATGCCAACTTGCTCCCCTTGAGTGATTGAGTTTGTAGAAACATAGGCAACTTTTATAGCAGTACCTTTAATGTATGAAACTGCTTTGCAATACCAGGCTGTGACATAGTCCATCACTCCTGCTGATTTCTCTTCTTTTCCATAAATTGCCAGCATTTCAGCTTTCTGTGATGGAATCTGGAGATGGTGCCCAATAAATGGAGGATTTCCAAGAATAAAGGATAGTTCTGTAGGTTTGATAATTGTGGACCAATCTATTTGTAATGCATTACCGCAAACAATGCTTGGTGCTTTTGTAAGTGGAAGACGGCTGAAATACTGTCCAAACTCCTCGCTGATGCGCATGTTCATTTGATGATCAGTCATCCAGAGCGCAACTTGAGCTATCTGGGCAGGAAATTCCTCAATCTCAATCCCGAAAAACTGATCTACGTCCAGCAAAACTATATGCGAAATCTCCAACACAGCATTTTTTTCCTTCTTGTAAATCTCTCTTAACACTTCCAATTCCAGCATTCTCAACTCACGATAACTGATAACAAGAAAGTTTCCGCAACCACATGCTGGATCAAGAAACTTCAACTTTGCAAGACGTTTGTGGAATTCTTCCAACTTTGCCTTGCTGCGCTTAGTCTTTAACTTGTTGAATTCACCTATTAACTTGTCTAAAAATAGAGGGTGAATGACTTTCAGAATGTTCTGCTCAGTAGTATAGTGCGCACCAAGGTTCCTCCGCAGTTCGGGAATCATGACAGACTGAAACAGCGAACCAAATATAGCCGGACTGATACGGCTCCAATCCAATGCAGCACATTCGAGAAGTATTTGTCTCATCTTTGAATCAAAGGCAGCAGGGGGCAGCTGCTCTGAAAAAAGTTTGCCATTCACATAAGGAAAAGAAGCCAAGTGATCATCAAGATTCGTCAATCGCTGCTCCTCTGGCGTGTTTAGAATATAAAAAATTGTGCTAAGGTGTTGAGCAAGATCGCTTCCATCCTCTTGCGTCTTAGTCTCAATGTAGTCCTGAAAGTGTCCTCTTTCAAAAATAGCTGTATCATCTGCAAACAGGCAAAAAAGCAAGCGTACAAGATACACTTCAAGGTGATGCCCAGCATATCCTACCTCTTTTAGTTGATCATGGAGCTTCCCCATGAGTTCGGCTGCTTCAATGTTAGCAGGATCTTCCGGTTTTAAGGCCTCTGTTCTATATCCTGCAATAAAGTTAAATAGCTTAATATTCTTATAAAGTTCGGATAGCTGGAATTCGTGTTGTGCTTTATTTTCAAGATCATAAAGCCGGAATCTGGCAAAATCTGACACCAGAATATAGCGAGGCAAATCTCGGTCTTTCAACCCCGGGAAATAATCAAGTGCTTGGTTAAAAGCTTTATCAAGATTCTTCCCACGCGATTTGTGTTCAACCAACAGCACGCTTCTCCAGAGCAGGTCGATAAAGCCGCCTTGCCCATCAGACTTTTTTGCAGGTTCTTCAAAACTTGCAAGCCTTCGGCGGTTAAAACCAAACACATGGAAAAAATCATTCCAAAAAGTCTGAGCTTCAGCGTTTTCACTTTTTTCTTCTGCCCATTCTTTGGAAAATGCTAACGCGCGACTTCTGATCTCGTTAATGCTCAAAGGAACAGTTGATCGCCTGTCTTGTTTGATTTTAATTTCAACCATGTTAGGTCACTCTATGTCGAGTAGTGATCAATATTCCAAATTTCCTTACCAAGCCGATCAAAAAATACTCCTTTACTGAAAAGTAAATCTAAAAGTTCTTTTACATCTTCTAGATAAATATTATTTTTTTTTGGAAAAATAGAGATATAGGTCGCTCCTCTTTCATATAGTGGATTCTGGGGATTACTAAACGGAACTTTTTTTGAAAAGTGTGAAAGTAAAAAGGAATAGTTTTTAAACCCAAGGAAGTCTTCTGTTTCTAATACTACATCAGTATCAATTAAGCGAGCAGTAAGTTTATGTCTTTTTTCAATGCAAGTAATTCCATCAGAAAAAACAAAATTTATCGGAATACAATTTATTCCATCCGCTCTAATGGCTTTAAATATTTCAATCAAACAAGGTAGAGTTTTGTCTATAGTATTAGGGTCGAGAATAAAATCAATCGGTTTTGGAAAAGAGCCTTCATATGTTTTTATCGAAATTCCAAAACTTTCAATGCCGTTAATACAATCTTTTGATTCAAGAGCAAAATTCTTGAACGATGATTTGGCTCTTTCTAAAACATCTGATTCTCCGCATAATAAGGAGAAATCTCTTACGTTTATTAGCACACTAATATCTTCAACAATTTGTAAATAGTTGCCTAATGGATGAGATGAAGAACCACTACTATTTGACATAAACTCTTTGTATTCATTCTCGGAAAAAAATAAATTGTGTTTGTGCTTAAACTCATCATTTGAAATTGCGATTAAATTATCAAGACCGTCCTTGTTAGAAATGTTGAAACCTTGAAGCAGGCTGAGTGGCGGATTCATAGCTGCAATATCTGTACCAAGGCATCCTACAGGAACAACTCGAATCTTTTTTGAATAAGCAAAACCCGCTTCAAAACAAACCCAGCTTGACCGTACAGAATTAGGTGTAATAAAAATGAACATCAGTTTAGCCTGATTTAGCGCTTCTTCGACCTTATGCACCCAATTTTTCCCTAGTGGTATGCTTTGTCCGTCACTCGATAGAAATACATCAATAGATCCACCAGTTTTTTCGACAAACAAATCTTTAAGGCGGCATAAAACATCTTTATCTTTTGAAGAGTGGCTGAAGAAAATAATCGGTTTGCTTAATTGATCCACTTTAGACCTCTTAAAAGGATGAATTCAAAATCCATAATATTTCATTACAGCCTGTGTCAGAACATTCCCTGCAACAGTCAAGCTGACCTTCCAAGTTCCATCTGCAGCCTTTTTCATCATATTGCATATCCAATCTGTGACTTTGGGACCAGGGTTTTTCTTTTCAGCAGGTAGGACATCTTCATTGATTGCTTTCAGTAGTTCTTTAATATCATCCTGCGGAACATGATTTCGTATTAGTTCCTTTTCAAGAGAATCCGGGCTAAGGTATGTGATGTTTAAATTTTGAGAATAGTCACATGTTCCAATTGTAGGAGACCCTCCATAAATAGTCGTATGGAAAATATGAGCTATCTTATTATCACTTTGTTCTGAACGCCTAATTGCAATTTCACCATTCTCTGTAGAAATTTCTTTTTCAAATTTCAGAGTAAAGTCGAGAATTCTATTGCGGACGGTGTTCAATACTTCGACAAGTTCAAGTGAGTTGAATTCGCCCCACACTTCTAAGCAATTCATATACTGGTAAACAGTTTTTCCTAAAACAAGATTTAGATCACCCGTGCTGATTTGTAATGTTTTAGCTGATTTTAAACCCTGTAAAGTAGCTTCAATATTCGAAATACTATTACGACACTTATATCTTTCGTAAGATGCACGAATGTGTTCCGGGAGTGAGACCATAGGGACGGGGGCATTTCTAAGACCAGAACCACAAACACCTGAGAAATGCCCTCTCATTTCAAGTCGCCATATTCTGTAGTTCGGTACTTCGACATTTTCTGGATACCCATTCGACTCCCAAATCAGCCAATCCCCCAACTCGGAGCAATTTAATTTTGATGCTAAAACTTTGCATTTTCTGAGGATTGTTCCCAGATCGCTACCCGCGTTTACAGAGGCATCATGGATTTCAGTCAATAGTGACATATTTTACTCCTGATTAGATAAACAGGGACATATAAACTTCATGGTGTATTGATTGGTATGGAGAGGGGGAGTTGACCCCCTCTTTTGGCTCCGGTATGTATAAAGTTGTGCATCCTATCTATGTCTGTGGTAGTTCAACATTTCCTCTCCACACAAGAGCCACTAACACAGCCATTGCTAATTTAATACATTTCATTGTTTTACCTCCTGTTTTTTTCGTCCATTGCTCTACGCTGAGGATTGCATACAGGACCGTTGCATGACATGTACAGCTAACAATAGCAGAGAGTAAAACACTGTTGCGGAAGTAAGGATGCACAACTTCACATCAACATATAAACTCATTATATATGCTTATTTTTCAGAATCAAGGTATTTTGTGACTTACAGTTAATTTTATCTCTCTCGTCACTTCCCTACACAGCATACAGTTCCCGCTATTTTATTTTCAATATTGGTTGAGTCACTGGGTCTATCCATGTTATTGAATTTAAGAGTTCCACGGTATTTTTTGAACTTCCTAATGATTTTTGTAATGCAAGGTCATGCGTGATGATGATTTTATCTGCTGCTAATGCAGCTTCGATCAAATGTAGATCCTTTTTAATCGCAGCAAGGTCACTTTCAGTAACATCCGTTTCGTTAATAATGACTGGAATCAGCTCTATTTTTTCGGTTGCCTTGTGATGGGCAGCCATGGAACGCCACCATTTGCGAGAATACCTGCTTAGATGTCTAATCCATTCTGCCCGAATACTATCCGTGACCACCACCCGATGGCAGATTTTGAGAATCTGATCTAATATTCCCCGGCAAGATGAAGAAACCGGGTGGTTTGTCTCACCTGCTGCTCTGATTACCGATGTATCGACAACTAATAATTTGGTTGTTTTAACCATCATGATTATATTGTTTTATTTCCACGGCATCGAGATATTCTTTTTCAGCATCAAGCTCAGTTTGATCGAAGTCTTCCGGCCATTTCCCATAAGAACCAAATTCATCCAGATCAGAAGATGAGATTGTCGTATAACCGTCTTCATCACGTGTAAACCAATGCAGTTTCACGTCATTTTTAGATATTTGTTCTTTCGTTACAAGAGTCTGAATTTCTCGAAGCAGCAATGCACTATGAGTTTCAACAACAGTAATTACGCCCCGTTTTGCAGCATCACGCAAGATATAGGCTAATCTACGCTGGGCAAGAGGATGTAAGTGTATCTCAGGCTGTTCTAAATAGACAAGTTGGCCTGGTTTAGCAACCAATAAAGCTACAACCACTGGTAAAGACTGAGAGACGCCAAAACCGACATCTGTAATATTGACTAAATCTTGTGCGCCACCTTGTTTGCTGTGTGGAAGTCTACCAACTTTCAACTCAATATTGGCGTCATCTATGTGTTTGGCTGTAACTTTCCAGGCAAGACCAAGTTCTTCGAGATTATCTCCTAATTTAATTAGCTTTGCGCTTTTTTCTACAGCCCACTGAGCGATTACACTGGCAACATACTGCTCAAAACTCCCTTGAAAATTTGGACCACCTGTGGTTTTAGAGTAAGTTCGTTGAGGATTACCTCGTAAACCTGGCAGGTGAATCAAACTTAGAATATGTGGTAGAAACAATGTGCTTGGTGAAATACCAGGACCATAGTGAAATCTGTGTTTAGATGCCTCATCCTTAACCATAGCAAATTCTAAAAAGCATCTGTCGCGCACAACAGTCCATTTTACTTCATTGTCTTTTATAGTTTTTTGATAGTCTTTCCAAGGCTCTGGGATAATCTTTAGAATATCTTCGTTAGACATATTCATTTTGATTTTGAAATTCTCATTTGTTGATTTATATTCCATGCAGTTCAGTTCAAGACTCTTACCATCTTCTTTTACAAAATGGTTGGTTAGTGATTCACCACCGCTTAATTTAATCGTGATGCAAAATGTATTACACTGTTTTTTACTACTAGAACGAGAAAGAAGTTGGTCTGTCGAAGTAAAACGCACGTGATTGCCAAACAATTGCAGAGGTCCTGGATCACCTGAAGCTTCCAGTGTTTGTTTCAACAATAGCAAAGGTTGTAAAAAGCTGGATTTACCAGAACTGTTTGCTCCGGCAAGAATCGTCAAAGGACGAATCTCAATACTTTTTTCGAGATTGATCGATTTAAAGCCTTTTACAGTAAGCCCTGATATTCTCGGGACTGGAGACATTTTCTCCTCCATTAAGCATTACGAATAGCTACAAATTGTTATAAACATAGTCAAATACACATGACCGTAAAATAGTCTATACTCTGCAATCTTAAAATACAATTTACCACCATATGCCTTTTTCTACAGTTCATTCATGGTATGCAATCTTTTGATCTTCAAAGACAGTTGAGAAATCTGTCCACCAGCAAGTCCAGAAGAGATGTTATGTTTCAATTCAGTCACGGTTACCCCTTTTTTCCGACACATTAATTGTATAGTGATTTTACTCCTGTGCAATCATCTTTGCAGGTAAACCTGGTGGCTGAACAGGGGAATAGAAGAGGGCGGGGTTACCCCCGCCCTTGGAATATCATAGGCTTTCAGCAGTTTTCGAGATTTTGCTTTATTCTGGTTTCATCGTCCGACAGCCCATAAGCAATGATTTCGATGGTCAGTTTGGAAGAGCGTCTGTAGTTCCGGGCTGTGTAAATGTATTGGTCGGAAGATGTGTTAACTGCCTGGCCTTCTTCGAGAATGTTGCCGTTTGAGCGGATCAGGCGGACTATTACTTTAACCACTGCCACATTGTCTTTTGCCTCGATTTCTATTTGGTTTAATGTTTGAAGTATCTCCCTACCAACGGGATCAAGTCATAATTTGGGTTTGGGCTATAGTGAAAGACTTGATCCCGAACCCTGTATTGGATTGATGAGTTTTTACTTCTGATCGAGTTTCAGCAGAGTCGCCAGATTGATTTTGATCAGCTTGAGCATGAAGTCTGGCCTGATGTTTTCCATCGTATCTTTGGGATTGTGGTATCCGGGATTGCTGTCCCATTCATTTTCGATGGTGAGCACTGCCGGAATGTTCCTGCTCAGGAACGGCTCATGGTCTGATCCCCAGGCATTGTAGCTTATCTCGGTTTTCATACCCGCATACTGCTCGGCAGACGCCTTCAGCTCCTGCACAAGAGGGTCGGCGAACCTGAGAGATTCAAGCATCACTGTGTCCGGATCGTTTCCGTAATATCCGATCATGTCCATGTTGAGAACCCCTGCAATGGCACCGTCTTCAGCCAGCTTCGCCACATAGGCGCGGCTCCCGAGCAGGCCCTGCTCCTCGCCCATAAAAAGAATGAATTCCACGTTCTGGTTGAGCTTCATGTCCCTGACAGCCCTGGCAATGGTCAGCACTCCTGCTGATCCGCTGCCGTTGTCGTCTGCCCCGGGTGCCAGTCTGGCCGCGTCCCCGGAAGAGGTGCTGTCCAGATGCGCAGTGACCAGAATTTTCTTCTGGCCTGTTCCGGGTTTTCTGGCGATGATGCTGTAACCGGTCCTGCCGCTGCTCGTGAATTCCACGACTTCGGATTTGTATCCCAGGGCTTCGAAAGCAGCCCTCATGTCATTGGCGATTGTCCCGGCCTTTGTGGAAAATGTATGCCTTGTCGCATAGTCGACGAGCTTCTGAAGGGTATCCCTGACAATGTCCTTGTTGATTCCATCCAGGACTGCCTGAATTTCCGGGTCGGCTTTTTCCTGAGACCTGACCGCTCTGCGGGTTACGACGGTCTGCCCGAATTCCAGGGCCTGAACCCTGAACAGGTAGCTCTGGGTCCGCAAAATGTCCTGCAGCGCTGATGGGTCTGCTGAGAAAACGGCGAAACATCGATATGCGGCGTAGATTTTGGCGGAAGAGAGATAATCAGCCACTGGCCTGTCCTTGCTCATGGCGAGATACAGGGGCGCTTCCACCTGCTGCTTTGACCCGCATGATGGAATCAGCATGTCAGGACCATCCCCTAAGATCAGCATTTTGTCCCCGAGTTCGACCCACGCCGGGCAGGACCTGGTCAATGCGTCAAAATCGTCAGGGCTGGCGGTGTATAGATATTGCTGCGAAGCATATGCGGTGAATGAAACGACTGCACAGAAAAAGAACAGGTATTTCATACGGCTCCCCACTGAATAAGACTGAATACGTGCTTATTATAACTTCAAGGAAACGGGTTTGCAATCTGATATGCAAAGTGACCCGAATTTCTCACTGGAAACAATTCTGTATTGCATGAAACGCATGAGAAAATTGGATTTGATGTTTGAAGCTAACCCATAGTGACGGGGTCAGGTTGTGGCTTGGGTGTGATTTTGGGTACAACCAGACCCCGGACTTAGTATGCGGCTTTGTCTTCAGTCTGAAGCGATTCGCTTCAGATAGCTGTCATAGGCTTTTTTGATATCTTCCAGGCAGTCACAGCCGAATTTTTCCAAAAAGGCGTCTGCGAGGACATAGGCGAGCATGGCTTCACCGATCACGCCTACTGCAGGGACTACGCAGGTGTCGGCCCGGTCGCGGAAGGCTTTGCCCGGTTCCAGGGTCTTGATATCAACAGTAGCCAGCGGTTTTTGCAGCGTCGGAATCGGCTTGACTGCCAGGCGGACTACGATCGGTTCGCCATTGGAGATTCCGCCTTCAACTCCGCCTGCGCGATTCTGTCTGCGGAAAAATCCTTTCTGCCTGTCATGGAAGATCTCATCATGTACTTCAGAACCGCATTTTCCGGCATTTTCAAAGGCAGGTCCGATTTCCACGCCCTTGACGGATGGAATCGACATCAGGGCTGCTGCGATGCGGCTGTCCAGCCTGCGGTCGAAATGCACATGACTGCCGAGTCCAGGAATCATTCCAGCAGCCGATATTTCCGAAACCCCGCCTAAAGAGTCGCCTGATTTCGCGGCATTATCAATGGCTGAAATCATTTCGAGCTCTGCATCCGGATCCAGACAGCGAAGGAGCGAATCTTCAGCCTGATTGAAGCTCAATTTCACTTCCCTGATAATTGTGTCTACGATTTTAACAGTGTGGGAACTTACAGTGATGCCGAATTGCGACAGCAGCTGTTTGAAAACAGCACCAGCAGCTACTCTGGCCGCAGTCTCACGAGCTGAAGCCCGTTCCAGGGAATTGCGGATATCTGTAAAACCGTATTTCAGGGTTGCGGCAAGATCCGCATGGCCAGGTCTGGGAAGAGTAACAGGAACTCCTGAGATACCTTCGGAGACTTTCATTATTTCAGTCCATTTACCGTGATCCAGGTTCTGGATGAAGATGGAAACAGGCGAACCGAGGGTTAAACCATTCCGCACGCCGGACTGGATCAGCGCGGCATCGTGTTCGATTTCCATGCGCTTGCCCCGACCGTAACCGAGCTGCCTGCGCCTGAGTTCATTATCGATGAGTTCAGCGGAGACAGGCAGACCTGCAGGAAGACCTTCCACAATTACCGTCAAACCAGTTCCGTGAGATTCGCCGGCTGTCAAAAATCTGAGCATGATACACTCTCCAATGCTTTTTTCATGATTTCGAGCGGTGCCGGCTGTCCAGTCCAGATGCGAAACGACTCCGCACCCTGAAGTGCCAGCATCAATAGTCCGTTCACTGCCCTGAATCCCCTGCAGTCCCGTGCCGGGAACCTGTAATTCAAGTCATAATAGACAGCGCCTGACTTGAATTTCTTAATCATTGCCAGCATGTCCTCAGAAGTGGAGTTCACCACCAGGTCGGCATGGGACGCGCATGAGTCAAGCAGATCATACGGAACAGGTTCGGCGGAAAGAGCTGAAGCCAGATTTTTAGCCCGGGAAGCTGTGCGGTTGGTGATCATGAAATTCGCGGGCTTCAGATTTTTGATCACATAACCGCAGGACCTGGCCGCACCTCCGGAGCCGATCAGCAGAACCGACCTGCCCTGCAGACCAATATCCATGATTCTCAGCGATTCGCGGAATCCATGGACATCAGTGTTAAATCCCTGCATCCGCTCGCCAAAAAGGATGGTGTTCACTGCACCGACAGCTTCAGCTTCAGGACTAAGAAGCTGAAGTAACCGATACACAGCTTCCTTATGCGGGGCAGTCACGTTTACCCCTCGGAAGCCTAAAGCCGCAAGACCAAAGACAGCGTCTTTCAGTTTCTGGGCCGGCACGGGAAAGCGCTGGTAGACGCCTTCAATCCCTAGATGGGAAAAGGCTGCCTGCTGCATGACAGGTGAAAAAGTCACTGCAAGGGGATAACCTATGATGCCTGTGTAGAGCATAGAGCCTCTTACAAAATGTATTTATTCGCTATATCTTGGATGGATATTTTGTTAGAGGCTCTTGGAGCACTAACAAAACTCATACATCGAAGTAGCTTGTAACGATCAGTATCATACTGAAAATCGAGTTTTGCAAGTGTCACCATTTTCTGACCTCCGCGATGAAGCTTCTGACAAGTTCCGGATTCTTAACGCCCGGTGATTTTTCTACGCCTGTAGCCACATCAACCCCATAGGGTTTAAGAGCCCTGATTGCTGATCCGACATTCTGAGGGGTAAGGCCACCGCCTATTATGACCGGGACTTCGAGGTTTTCAGCTTTTTTCCAGTCGAATAACCTGCCGTCTCCACAGCCAGGGTCAAGCAGGATAGTGCATCCGGAATAGCTCTTGATTTTTTTAAGTAGTTCAGGACTGGAATCGATTTCCGCCACAGCGATGCGCTTGATCACTCTCCTGCCAAGCCCGGCACAGAACTCGGGGTTTTCATCGCCGTGCAGCTGGATCACGTCCAGGCCGCAGATTGCGGAGGTTTTTTTCACTTCATCCTGAGATTGATTCAGGAATACTCCGACAACCGTAATCAGGGGAGGAAGTTTTCTGATGATGGACGCAGCGGCTTCAGGACTTATCCGGCGCCTGGATTGTGCGAAGATGAATCCCAAGGCGTCTGCCCCTGCTTCGGAACAGAACAGGGCATCTTCTACCGAAGTGATTCCGCAGATCTTGACCCTGGTCATGAGTTCTCCATCCAGGCCCTGGCTTCCTGCATGATGCGGACAAATTCTTCCCTGCGCCCGTCCTGAACTGTTCCGGTTACTTCTGCCACAGCGCTGGACAGATGATCGTAAAGTTCGCTTCTGAACGGGTTGTTCTTCTGAATCGAATAATACAATTCCGGGTTTTCCCTGATTACACTTTCAGTCGTAACCATCTGGGAGATAAAGGTGGTACTGGCAATTTTCAAAAGTTCGGCATGGGTGAAACCGGAATTCAGCAGAGTTTTCGCAAAAATGATGTTGATGATATGGGAAAGCCCCAGCACGCAGGCTGCCAGACGGTCGTGCTCAAGAAGAGGCAGTTGGATTCTGGAAACAGATGTTTCCGCGAAAAATCCTTCTACTTTTCTGTCTGCTGCGCTGCTTCCGCATCTGCAGAAGCAGATTATCTTGTCCGACAGGGTCCTGGCATTCGGACCGAACATCGGGTGAATGCTGGTATAGGCGATCCCTTTTCGGACTGCTTCCGTAATAGGTTCCAGCAGAAGAGCTTTGAGACTGGTGATGTCGAAGACCACGCCGGTGTACTTGAAATCAGTGATTTTTTTGATCAGCTCCGGGGTGGCGTCGATGGATACTGAAAGCACTGCACATGTGGAATTTTCCAGGCCTTCTTCCATAGAATCGCATTGCCGGAATTCCGAATCGCTTTTCTGCAGGTCATAGACTGTAACACTGTGGCCCTGGCTCTGGAAAAAATGGCAGAGCCATCTCCCCATCCCTCCAAGACCTCCGATCACGAGAATTTTTTCCCTGCCGCCGCTGTATGCCGAATAATGAAGCTGCTCCTGCCTGATGCACGATTCACTGATCAGCATTTGCATGATGTTTTTCACGAGTTCGTCAGGGACGTTCTTTTTACAGGCTTCGGCTGCGGCGTTATCTATCACGTTTTTTTCCACAGTGAAATCCCTTAAAGGGATGCCATGTTTCTGCTTCTTTTCTCCGATTTCCGAAGCCAGTTTCAGTCGTTCCGAGATCAGACCTACGAGTTCCTTGTCGATTTCGCGGATTTTTATTCTCAATTCTTCCAGCTTTGTCATGTTGCCCCCAGCAATTCCGACAAGGTCTTGGGAATGTTTTCAGATCTCATCAGGGTTTCACCGATCAGGGCAGCCTGGAATCCGGCCTTTTCAAGTTCCAGCAGATCGGACCTGTCTTTGATACCAGACTCGCTGACTGCAATGAAACCCGGCGGAATCAGCTTCTTAAGTTTCAGGGAGATTTTCAGGTCAGTCCGGAATGTTTTCAGGTCGCGGTTGTTGATCCCGATGATCCTGGCACCGCAGTGCAGGGCTTTCTGAAGCTCAGCCGGATCATGAACTTCTACAAGTGAGGAGAGACCAAGCTGATTCGCCAGAGTGATGAAATGGCGGAGTACAGGACCCTCAAGAATAGCTGCAATCAGCAGCACTGCATCAGCCTGGAGCAGGCAGGACTCATAGATCTGGTATTCATCGATGATGAATTCCTTCCGTAAAAGCGGCAGGATGGATGTTTTCCGGATCTCCTTGAAAACTGCCGGACTACCCCCGAAAAACAACTCGTCGGTCAGCACTGAAATCGCGGCAGCTCCTCCAGACTGATAAAGTAAAGCCAGTTCAGCCGGATCGAAGTCATCCCTGATGATGCCTGCAGTGGGAGATTTACGCTTGATTTCAGCGATGATCCTGATCGAAGATTTTGAGGACAGGATTTCTCCGAACCTGCTCGTTACCGGCTTAATCGTAGATTTAATAGATTCGAGCGGCAGCAGTCTGCGCTGTTCGGCCACTTCTTCCTTTTTATGGGCAATGATTTCTTCCAGAATATTCAATTGGAGAGCTCCCGGAGTTTTTTCAGAGCAAACGCTGCTCTGCCGGAGTCAATGGAAACCCTGGCAGCTTCGACTCCCCGGGCGATGTCCGGCACTTTTCCGCTTACATAGATTGCGGCCCCGGCATTCAGAAGCACAATGTCTCTGGCAGGACCCGGTCTACCCGAAAGTATTTCCAGAGTGATCTCTGCGTTTCTCGTGCTGTCTCCGCCTTTCAGTTCATCACGCCCAGACAGTTCGAATCCGAATTCCAGCGGATTGATGAGGAATTCTCTGATTCCGCCGTTTTTCAGCTCGCAGACAGCAGTATTGCCAGTCAGGGTGATCTCATCCAGCCCGTCTGTGCCATGCACGATCAGACAATGAGCTGATCCCAGGTTTTTGAGCACTTCACCCACAACCAGGGTCAGGTCCCTGTTAAAAACTCCGATCAGCTGGCGTCTGGCACCTGCCGGATTGGTGAGAGGGCCAAGCACGTTGAAAATCGTGCGTACTCCGATTTCCTTGCGAGGTCCGACCGCGTATTTCATGGCTTTATGCAGGGACGGAGCAAACAGAAAGGCGATGCCTGCATTTTCTGCGCAGGCTTTCAGTTTTTCCGGCAAAGCATCCAGTTTCACTCCGAGTTTTTCCAGGAGATCCGCGCTGCCGCAACCACTGGAAACCGAGCGGTTGCCGTGTTTCATCACGCAGCATCCCGCCCCGGCCGCCACAAAAGCCGAGACAGTGGAGATATTGAATGTGCCTGACATGTCTCCGCCTGTTCCGCAGGTATCGATCAGATCGGTACGGGGAATTTCGATTTTTGTAGCCTTGTCCCGCATGGCGAGGGCGAAGCCGGTGATTTCCGAAGGCTGGATGCCTTTCATATTCAGGCCGATCAGCAGGGCTGCAATCTGGGCATCTGTAGCATGTCCTTCCATGATTTCGAGCGCCGATGAGCAGGCTTCTTCAATCGTCAGATCGTGTCGCTCTGTGACTGCTCTGATAGCTTCACGGATGTTCATCTGCGTCGCCTTCTCAATTCATGCAGCACATCATCAATGCTGACGCCCTTTTTGGCAAGCAGAGCAGTGACAAAGTAGAGCACATCTGCGGCTTCCCAGATTATCTCATCCCGCTTCTTTGCTTCTACCACTTCCTGAGCTTCTTCCAGTATCTTCTCACAAATCATTTCAGCAGTGAGAGAAGATGTATAGGATCCCTGTTTAGGGTTTTCGAATCTGTCACGGACCACGTCATACAATTCGTACAGGCTGAATCTGCGGTCCCCGAAACAGGAGTAGCTGTTCTGATGACAGGCCGCCCCGCTCTGCCTTACGGTGATGAGGAGAGAATCCCTGTCACAGTCTGTCCTGATTTTCAGGAATTTCTGGATATTGCCTGAAGTTTCACCCTTATGCCAGAGTGAATTTCTTGATCTGGAAAAATAACAGACTTCGCCGGTTTCAAATGTCCGAAGGAGTGATTCCTTATTCATAAAGGCCTGCATCAGAACCTGACCCGATTCGTCGCAGGTGATGGCGGGAAGCAGCGGCTCTTTCCAGTTCAGGCATTCAGCGAAAGCATCAGGAAGCTTGATTCTGTCTGTGTACAACGCCATCCCGAGCTGCACGTCCGCCCCGAATCGGCTGATCTTTCTGGCTTCATCAATGGTTGTCACCCCGCCTGCGACAGTCAGAGAGTTCTTAGTGAGATTGCGCAACCTATTGCAGAGTTCCAGATCAGTTCCACCCAGGCAGCCTTCGCGCTCCACGCAGGTGAAGAGAAATTCCGAACAGAAAGGTTCGAGTTCTGTAATGGCTGACTCTACAGGAATGCCGGTTTCATGCTTCCAGCCCTTTGTCACGATTCGACCGGCTCTGGAATCTATGGCAATGATCACCCTGTCTTTGCAGATCTGGCTTGTAAAACCAGCCAGAAATTCCCGGGCAATACTGGAATCAGTGAAAGCATTCGACCCTATGATGACTTTAGTGGCACCATAAGTGAGCATTTTTTTTGCACGCACCAGGTCCAGGCCTCCTCCCACCCTGCAATCTGCAATGTTGCAGATTTCCCGGATCAGGCCTTCGTTTTCCCCTTTTCCCAGTGCAGCATCCAGGTCGATCACTGCGATTTCCCCGAAGCGATTAAAATCCGCAGCCAGGTCGAGAGGATTGTCCCTGGTGAGGACAAGCTCAGACCCCTGTTTAAGCTGCACGGCTTTTCCGCCCATGATGTCTATCGAAGAGATAATCATCTGATGTTCACTCCTTTCTCCCGGAGGAATTTTTTTATTTCCAGGATCGTGTATCTGCCGGTATGCAAGAGGGATGCGAGCAGCAACGCTTCAGCACGACCTTCAGCAACAGCAGAGTGCATTTGTTCGAGGGTACCAGCACCGCCTGATGCGATCACAGGCACATCCACCGCTTCTGAGACGAGCCTGGTGAGTTCGAGATCGTAACCAGACTGTGTGCCATCCTGATCGATGGAATTCAAAAGAATTTCTCCTGCCCCGAGGCTGGCACCTCTTTTCGCCCATTCAATCGCATCAAATCCGGAATCAGTTCTGCCGCCGTCGGTATAGGAATGCCAGGAGCTGCCGCACTTTTTTGCGTCTATCGAAAGCACCATGCATTGCGAACCATAGATCCCTGCGCCTTCTGAAATCAATTCCGGGTTCCTGATGGCCGAAGAGCAGAGGGAGACCTTGTCAGCCCCGGCGGCCAAAATTTTCCGGATGTCATCTACATTCCTGATCCCGCCTCCAACCGTCAATGGAATAAAAACCTGCCTGGAAACCCGCTCGACTACATCGAGCAGGATGTCGCGCTTCTGATGTGTGGCTCCGATATCCAGAAAACAGAGTTCATCAGCCCCCTGTTCGTAATAAAACCTGGCCATTTCAACTGGATCTCCGGCATCCCGCAGGTTCTTGAATTTGACTCCTTTGACCACCCTGCCTGCTTCCACATCAAGGCAGGGGATGATCCTAACTGTGATCATGGGAAAGCCATCCTTTCAGCAGATTCAGACCCGGATCTCCGCTCTTTTCAGGATGGAACTGGACACCCAGCACTTTTCCTGACAAGAGGGCTGAAGGATAGACGATGCCATAGTCTGTTTCTGCTGCAATTGCAGACCTGTCCACAGGATCGGCGAAAAAGCCGTGTAGAAAATAAAAATATTCTCCGTCGGAAAACAGATTTGACCTGCCGGATGGTTTGACAGTGTTCCAGCCTATCTGAGGGACTTTTCCCTGAGTGAACTTCCTGCAGAACCCCCGGAAAAAACCGAATCCGCAGGCTCCGGGTGACTCGTCGCTGCCCTCCAGCAGAAGCTGCATCCCCAGGCAGATGCCTAAAAACGGTCTGCCGCTTTGAAGCCAGGACTCCACGGACTGAAAAAGGCCGGTTTCCTTCAATCTGGATACAGCAGCTCCGAAAGCACCCACACCCGGAAGCACCAGCCTGTCACAATTCAAAAGACCTTCCGGGGATACAATAATTTCCGATGGAGCACCGATGTAATCAAAGGCCTTTTTTACGGAAGCCAGATTCCCGGCGCCATAGTCAATGATCGCTATCATCGCCGATTGCCCCCTTAGTGCTCGGGATATATTCCAGCAGCCTGCTGTCGACGCTGCAGGCCATCTGCAACGCTTTTGCCATGGCCTTGAAGATGGCTTCTATTTTATGGTGGTCTGAGCGGCCGATCTGCATGCGTACGACCAGGTTCGCTCCCATCCCGGCAGCCAGCGCCTGGCAGAAATCCTGCAGCAGATCTGTGTCCAGATCCCCGCAGAGTCTGCGCTTGAATTTTGCGTCATACTGTAAAAACGGTCTGCCGCCGAAATCAACTGCCACTACTGCCAGAGCTTCATCCATAGGATAGACGAAAAAACCGGCCCGATTGATACCCATTTTATTACCCAGAGCCTTGTTGAAAGCTTGACCAAGCACGATGCCACAGTCTTCCAACAGATGATGCTGGTCTACGTGCAGGTCTCCTTCAGCCTTTACTGTCAGGTCGAATCTGCCATGGCGTGCCAGATTTTCCAGCATGTGGGTAAAGAAGCCGACCGGAGTAGAGATGGAAGAATCACCGGTGCCGTCAAGGTTCAGTTCCACCGAAATATCGGTTTCTTTGGTTTTTCTGTGGATCGAAGCTTTTCGACTCCGATTATTTTGTCCAGATGCGCCAGGGCCTGCCATTGTTGAGGTGCGCCATTGCGCGCCTTTACAATGGCAGGTCTCTACCTTGTGTCTCATCTATATGACCACCTTCCTGATGTCATATTCCAGGATGTCAGTCGCGCCAAGTTTTTTGAGGAGCGGGATCAGACGTGATGTTTCATAGGATTTCACAGCCACCTTGACCGCAAATCCCTCGTCCGCATAAAGAGGAGAAACTGTGGGTGCGCGCATGCAGGGCAGGATTTTCACGATTTCCTCAAATCTGTCTTTGGGGACATTCATTTCCAGCATAACCCTGGAACGGGCATTCAGCACTGAATTGATGAGTGTTTTAAGTCTTTCCATTTTTTCCCGTTTCCAGGGGTCTTCGTATGCTTTGCGGTTCGCGATGAAGCGGGTGGTTGACTCCAGGACTGTACTAATTACGGACAGGCCATGCTCGCGCAGGGTGCGGCCAGTAGCTGTATTGTCGATGATCATGTCGGCGTCTTCAGGCGGGAAGACTTCCGTGGCACCGAATGTACGCAGAAAAACATAATCATATCCTTCCTTCTGCAGGAATTTCTTGGAAAGCTGTTCGTATTCGGATGCCACAACCAGTCTGCGTTTTTTCAGTCCGGAATCCAGGCTTTTTTCCGGAACAGCGGCTACAATTTTCACAGGGTTGAATCCGAGATCCATGATTTCCACGACATCGGCTCCAGTTTCCAGGATCCAGTCCAGTCCGGCGAATCCGGCATCGTGCGAGCCAAGTTCCAGCAGTTTTGGGATGTTCTGAGATTTCATGATCTTGGCTTCGATCTCACCATCTGCGACCATAGGAAGATAGGAGCGGGCGGAAAGTTCAATGCCTGCACCAATGTCATTGAGCAGGGCGGAAATTTTCTCAAACATGCGTCCCTTAGGTATTACGAGTTTCAATTTCATAGCTACTCCGTAAAATCAGTTAGAGGATTCCTAAATTATTATTTTGTCGGCTTCTGCTTCAATCTTGTTCACTGCCATCCCGATTCTATGGCGGATGAAGGCTACTGCATTTTCCAGAAGAACTTTGCCTGTCTCACCGGTTTCCCGGCATTTCCATTCCACCTCATGATTCTTGAGGTTTTTCTCGGCAACAATAAATCTGAACGGCGTGCCCAGGAGGTCCGCTTCTGCGAACTGAACCCCCGGCCTCTCATTGCGGTCGTCATACAGCACTTCGATCCCTGCATCCTGAAGGTCTGAATAAAGCTCTTCAGCTGCGTCAGCCACTTCTTTATCCGTGATTTTGACGGCATTGATGTGCACCTGCCAGGGAGCGATGGAGATCGGCCAGATCGGACCGTTTTCGTCGCGCCTGGCTTCTATCACCGAGGCCATCAGCCTGCCGATTCCGATGCCATAACAGCCCATGATCGGGGTGCCTTCCTGGCCATTTTCATCCAGATAGCGCATCCCCATTTTTCCGGTATATTTTGTGCCGAGCTGGAAAATGTTGCCAAGTTCAATTCCCCGTTTCAGCTCGATTTTCCCACCGCACTGGCAATGGTCTCCTTCCCTGACTCGGGCGATGTCGATTGTAGTGGTGCCAGGCAGATCGCGTTCCAGGTTGAAATTCAGGTAATGGTAGTCGCGTTCGTTGGCACCGCAGACCAGATTGCTGGAGGTGCGTATGCTGTGATCTATGAGCACACGTACGTTCATATGCGACAATCCGAGCGGGGATGCGAATCCCGGCACTGCTCCGGTTCTCTCTATGCTTTTTTCACACGCTTTCTGCGGCATTACTCCGATGAAGTGCTCGAGCTTGGCTTCATTGATCTCAAGGTCACCACGGATCACAGCCATTACCGGTTTGCCGTTGATGTCAGACTCATAGAAAACAACCTTGGCGGTCTGCTTTGGCGTGATTTTCAAAAATTCGGCCACCTCCTCAATTGTGGCAGTGGACGGTGTATGGACTTTCTGAAGTCCTTCCTGAATTTCGACATAAGGCTCGATCTTGACTTCAGCCACTTCGGCATTGGCGTATGTGCCGCATTTACTGCAATAGACAAGGGAGTCTTCTCCGACCTCGGTGAGCAGCATGAATTCATGGGCGATTTTCCCGCCCATGAAGCCGCTGTCGGATCTGACCATCACTGCTTCAGGTATCCCTACTCTGGCAAATATGCGTCGATAAGCCTTCATGCATTCAGTATAATAACGCTCCAGGTCTTCCTGGGTTCTGTGGAACGAATATCCGTCTTTCATCGTGAATTCCCTGACGCGGATCAGACCGCCTCTGCTGCGGATTTCGTCGCGGAACTTGGTCTGGATCTGGTAGACCATGAATGGCAGGTCACGGTAGCTCGTGACTTCATTGCGGAAAAGATGCAGCACTGCTTCTTCGTGGGTCATGGCGAGCACCAGCTCCTGCCCGTTCCTGTCGTTGAAACGGACGAGGGTTTCGTCGATTTCCGTATACCTGCCGGACTCGTCCCAGAGGTTTTTCGTCTGTACTACAGGCATCTGCACTTCCTGGCCGTTGATCCGATTCATTTCTTCTCTGATGATGCCTTCGATCTTGGAAACGACGCGGACACCGGGGGGAAGCAGGGAGAAAATCCCGTTGGCCAGCTGGCGGATGTAACCTCCGCGCAGCAGGAATGCGTGAGACTCCAGTGAGGCCTCGTTCGGCCGTTCCTTGTATCTTTTTCCAACCAGCTGGCTCATTCTCATGAAAGCCTCCTATAGAGATCAATATAAAAATCACGGCCTGCATCTTCAGAGGGCCTGCCCTTAATTGTACTTTTTCCGGGTCAGCAAGTAAAGGGGCGTAAGTATTACGGCTTTCCCCTCATACCCGGAATTGCCTCATTCCCGAGATGATGATAGGATGATGGCAAATCAATCCGGATGAAGGGCAGGAAGTTGAAGATCAAATCAATACTGCTGTTTATGCTGACTTCGTTTATCATCCAAGCAGGGCAGCCTGACCATATCGCCCTCTCCTGGACAGGGGATCCTGTGACCACGATGACCGTCACCTGGCGCAGTCTCGATTCAGCCGAAGGCATTGTCAGCTGGAAGGAGTCAGGAGTCACATCAGAAGTGAAGTCGATGCAGGCGGCTGGAACGGGATTTTATACAGGCTTGGGCAGTGAGTTTATCTACTCGGCGGAAATCCGCAACCTGAAACCTGAGACGAAATACGAATACAGAGTGGGGGACGGAAAATCCTGGAGCAGTGAACACACTTTTGCCACTGCCGGCGGCAGGAAGGCAGTAAAGTTCCTGGTTTTCGGCGACAGCCAGAGCGGGCTGTCGGGCAGCAAGCCATACGGTGCCTGGCATGACACAGTGCACAATGCATATCTGGCGAATCCGGATGCCGGATTTATAATGAACGTGGGTGATCTGGTGGATGAAGGCCAGAGTGCAGCCCACTGGAACGCCTGGTTCAACGCGGCTGCAGGTGTGATCGACGAAATCCCGGAAATGGCAGTGCAGGGGAATCACGAGACCATGGGTGGGGGAACCAGAGGCAGACCAGTATATTTTCTGAGCCAGTTTACCCTGCCGGAAAACGGTCCATCCGTCCTTGCCGAACAGGCCTATTCCTTTGATTACGGACCTCTGCACATCGCTGTGCTGGACAGTCAGCAGACAGAGGAGAAGAAATCCGGTGACATTTTCACGCCGCAGAAAGCCTGGCTTGAATCCGACCTGAAATCCGGCGCAGCCTGGAAAATAGTGGTATTCCATAAAAATCCTTACTGCCTGAAAAGATTCAGAAGTACTGAAGATGTCAGGGAAGCATTCTGCCCTGTGATTGAAGGGCGGCACGCTGACCTGGTGATCAACGGGCATGACCATGGCGTGGCAAGGACTAAGGTGCTCAGAAATGGAAAAGCAGTCGAGCGGCCTTCGCAGGGAACGGTTTATCTGACCGCAGGGCGCAGCGGGGGCAAGATATACGGCGATCTCGAAAAGAACAGCCATGACGACTTTTTCTTCAACCCTGAGGATCAGCCTGATTATGTGGTGATCACGGCAACTGACGCCAAACTTGCGGTAAGAATTCTGAAACAGGACGGTTCTCTGATAGATTCCTTTGGCATTGATAAAGAGAAAGACTCGCTAACGAACTGAAAACAAGCCGTTCTATTGTGCCTCTTGCAATACTTTTTCCCTGCCCATATAATTAGGGAAAATTTGAGAATGGAGTTTCCATGAAGGTTCTGATCATTGGAAGCGGTGCCCGGGAACACGCCCTGGCCTGGAAAATTTCCCAGAGCAGGAAAGTCGACCAGATTTTCATTCTGCCTGGTAATGGGGGGGCAGAAGATATAGGTATAAATATCCCGGCTGATCCCATGGATTTTGAACAAGTTTATCAGATCATCCAGGAACGGAAAATCACCTTGACAGTTGTGGGGCCTGAACTTCCACTGTCAGAGGGAATTGTGGATTATCTCATGGAGAGGGGAGTCAAGGTTTTCGGTCCTGTGAAGGACGCTGCCAGGCTCGAGGCATCCAAGGTGTTTTCCAAGGAACTGATGCGCAAATATCAAGTTCCAACAGCAGAGTTTGCTGTTTTTTCGGATTACAAGGAAGCCTGCACCTATCTCGAGGGACGGAAATTTCCGCTGGTTGTAAAAGCTGACGGGCTGGCCGCTGGAAAAGGAGTGGTGATCTGTGAGAACATCGAGTCCGGCAGGGACGCCCTCAGAGAGATGATTGTTGCCGGCAAGTTCGGCGAGGCGGGAAAATCAGTGGTGATAGAGGAATACATCCAGGGTGAAGAAGTTTCGCTGCTTGCGCTGACAGACAGTTATACGATTCTTCCTCTTGTGCCTGCCCGTGATTACAAGCGTGCCCTGGAGGGGAACCTGGGGAAGAACACAGGAGGCATGGGAGCAATCGCAGACATGAATCTGCTCACTCCGGACATGCAGGAAAAAATCATCAGCACAATCCTGCAGCCGGTCATCCAGGGATTGAAGGCACAAGGCATAATCTACCAGGGAATCCTTTATGCAGGAATCATTTTCAAAGACGGCGAACCATTTGTGCTGGAATTCAACTGCCGCTTCGGTGATCCTGAAACCCAGGTAATCCTGCCGCTTTTAGAGAACGACCTGGCGGACCTGTTCCTGGCCACCATCCATTCCAATCTGGAAAAGATGAAGTTGACCTGGAAGAACAAGGTCAGCCTGGGTGTTGTGATGTCTTCCAGAGGGTATCCGGAACAATACGATAAGGGGCAGGAGATCAAGCTCGGCCAGATTCCAGATGATGTGTTCCTGTTCCATGCAGGTACTGAGCGGAAGGATGGAAAACTCCTGGTGAACGGGGGCCGTGTCCTGAACCTGGTGACCACTGCCAAGAACGTTAACTTCTGCAGAGAAGTACTTTACGAAGCCATCAAGTCCGTGGAATTTGAAAAAATGTATTACCGCAAGGATATTGGGTTGTAAACATGATACTGATTGTAGATTTTGGTTCACAATACACTAAGCTGATCGCCCGTAACATCCGCAAACTCAGAGTTTATTGCCTGATCATCACTCCAGACAAAATTCTTACTGCCATTTCAGAATATAAGCCGGAAGCCCTGATCTTTTCAGGAGGACCATCCAGCGTTTATAATCCTGATTCACCGCTGCTCCCAAAAGCTGTTCTGGAAATGGGAATCCCGATTCTGGGCATCTGTTACGGGCAGCAGCTTGTTTCCCACCTGCTCGGCGGGCGGGTGGAACGATCGGAAAAGAGGGAGTATGGTTTTGCTGTCTTACGGGGAGTAAAAAAAGATCCCATCCTGGAGGGTCTTTCATCCGGTGAGACAGTCTGGATGTCACACGGAGACAAGGTGACAAGCCTTCCCAAAGGATTCGAGGCAATCGCCGAAACGGAAAACTGCCCCTATGCGGTGATCAGGAGCAGGACCAGGAAAATATACGGGCTGCAGTTCCATCCCGAAGTAGTGCACACTAAGAACGGGGTCAGGATTCTCCGCAATTTTCTGACTGCCAGCGGGATTTCAAGGGACTGGAAGATCGGGAATTTCATCCGCCAGAAGCAGGATGAGATATGCAACACTGTGAAAGACGGGAACGTGATCCTGGCTTTTTCAGGCGGAGTGGACAGCTCTACAATGGCTCTTTTCCTGCACAAGACCATTCCAGGCCAGATTTTTCCCATCATGGTCGACACTGGACTGCTCAGGGAAGAAGATGAAAAGATACCTGAGATTTTCAGAAAGGAATATGGAGTCAAAATCAAGGTGGCTGATGCGAGAAATCTTTTCCTCTCCCGCCTCGCCGGCGTGACTGAGCCGGAAGAAAAGCGCAAGATCATAGGCCATACATTCATCGAGGTGTTCGAGAAGGAAGCGAAAAGCGTAAAAAACGCAAAATTTCTCGCCCAGGGTACTCTTTACCCGGATGTGATCGAGTCCGCGGGCGGCAATAAACTGGCTGCCAAGATCAAATCCCACCATAATGTGGGGGGCCTGCCTGAGCGTCTTTCCTTCAAACTGATCGAACCTTTCCGCGAATTGTTCAAGGATGAAGTGCGGGAAGTGGCGAAGAAAATCGGTCTCCTGCCTGAATTGATCCGGCGGCATCCGTTTCCCGGCCCTGGCCTGGCTGTGCGGGTCATCGGCAGCGTCACAGAGGAGCGGTTGAGAATTCTAAGGGCTGCGGACGGCATTTTTATCCAGGAATTGAAGAAGAGCGGAAATTATGACAAGGTCTGGCAGGCATTCTGCGTGCTGCTGCCTATCCAGAGCGTGGGTGTAATGGGTGACGAGCGTACATACGAATCACTGCTGGCGATCAGATCAGTCAACAGCCAGGACGGCATGACCGCCGAATGGAGCAAGCTCCCTCACAAGTTTCTGGGAGCTGTATCCACCAGGATCATCAACGAAGTCAAAGGCATCAACCGGGTCGTTTACGATATCAGCAACAAACCCCCAGCTACGATTGAATGGGAATAAAGCGATTCTACTTCTCACGCGGGACGCAATTGCCATATTATGAATTATCGCCAAAATTTAAGTCGGAAACTTTCTTCAGCCCGAGCTTCTTTATGATTTCTGCAGCATCATCTTCATAAAAAGTGAAAACATCCTTCATTTTAGCGGTTTTTTTCATGAGTTTTTCTTTCCATTTCCAGACATCACATAAAGACTTTGGATACCTATTCTTTTTCATCGGTTATGACCTCCATTGGTGTCGTTATTTCCAGAGGTTTCAGATATCCTTCCTCAAGATTTGAAATCGATACTTTCCTTTTTTTGAAGATATTTGCGAGATGTTTATAGTTCCAGCTCAGCAATACGTCGATTCCAAAATATGTGCTGCAAGCGATATGAATAGCATCATTGATGCTTTTCGCAGGAATAATTCCTTTGGCAACATATAATTTTGCCAAACGTCTGATTTCGGAATTAATTTCCAGGATTGACGGTTGATGTTTCTTGATCAGCTCTTCCAAAAGAAGCTTTTTTTCATTGGGCGATTGTTCAATTTCTTCAATGACAACAGACGAAATGAAAATGTCAAAATTCTGGATATTCTTGAAAAACCTTTTGGTGATTTCCATTTTATCCGGTGAATCATCCGCAAAAAAGAAATTCCAGACTGAAGTATCAAGATAGAGTTTTAATTTCATGACCCCTCTCATTCAGATACTATCAATAATATCGCTGGTTACTGCAGAATTGCAACTGACCTGTGTTTGTCGCCAGTTCAAGTGCGTCTGCTATTTCTGTTCCACAATTAAACGCTAATTTTCAAGACCTGACCCTATCGTTAAGCGCTCAGCACACTACGTCATCCCTGCGAAAGCAGGGATAAATTAGAAGCTGTTAATCTGAGCGTAGCGAAGATTTATAGCTTCTTAATCCCCGAAGCATCCTAAAGGATGAGAGGCTCTAACAACGGTAATTGAAGAGCCTCTACAAAGCGGAGCGGGACCCGCCAGATCTGGGAGCGGCTAAGAGGGGTTAAGTAGGGAAAAAGAGAAGATGAAGTTAGGGACAGGGGACATGTCGTTCCCAAACTCCTTTCCTAAGCCACGACGTGTCCCCATCAATAGCGATAAGAAATATCCAAATCATGCGTTCCCGAGCTCTGCGAATTCTCAATGACCTTGCCGCTATTGTTTATTTTCTGTAAACTGAAATAATAAATATAGAATTTCATTTTATAGGGCTTTATGGTTCCTGCTGTAGTTTATTTGTTGCTGATGATCGCATTTATTCTGGCTCTGAATCTGATTTGCGCCGGGGTATTCAGTAATTTGCCAGCAGCATTTTTTACGAAACTATTCGATAATTTTAAAATAAAAAACAGAACGATTTATTGGATTCTCGTTTCGAGCATAACATTTTATGTTATAGGGATGCTGGTTTATTCAATAATGACAACCCCTATAAATCCTTAGGATGTTGCGATGATAAAGATTTTTCTGATTCTCATACTGATTTCAATTAATGCCGAGGCCTCTCTGATCAGACCTCATGATTTCAAACCATTTGAGTATAGTTTTTGCATCATTTCTTCTGCTGAAGTCTCTTTATACAGTGACTTGATCCAGAATAAAAAACCTGTGAAAAGAGACAGGACTGAAGCAATCAGGGAATTCACTGCTTTGATCAATAGCGATTTTCATACAGAAGACGATTTCAACAGGTTGAAAAAAATATTGTACTCTCTGCTGTTGGACCGTGATTATGACACATATTATTTTCTATACAGAGTGGCATGTAAAAAGGATATTGCTATGACTCTAGAAAATCCTTACGTATATAGTATGATACTAGATTTTTCGTCCAAGCAAGGCTTCATGGGCTTGTTTACTCGACATTTGAAAAATTTACCTTTTGTATTTAAAGTTGGGCCTTTTTTAAAAGAAATATCTGCTGGTAGTTATGAATATTATGGCAATGATCGAAACTCCAGCGATACCTCTAGTGTTAGCTCTATCGTTTCAGACCCACCAGAAAAATGGGACAGCAGATTGCAAAAAACCTATTGGATAAAATCTGATACAAGTCTACTCAAGTCACTTTTAGAAGCTGGTATAAATCCCAATGGGCCAAACATCCCTGGTTGTGATGAAACACCTCTTAGTATGGCAATTCGTGTTCATAATGAGATGGCTGCTAAATTGCTTATCGAATCAGGTGCAGATGTTAATTTTAGATGCTTTGGTGGATATAGTGCACTTCATTTGATGGCTAATTTTTTTAATCTATACTATGACACGGAAATTTTAAAGTGCCTGCTCGAACATGGCGCTGATGTAAATGCAAGAGACGATAATGGACGCACTCCTCTTTTTTATTGTCGTGGTGGGAAATTTAGTGGGGTTCTGGATTATGTAAAAACACTGGTGGAATCGGGTGCTGATGTCAGTGCAGTTGATGATGAAAATAAATCGATTCTTTATGTATTGAATGATGGAGGAGCCTGGTTCTTGCCCGCGAAATTTCCTGAAGTTACAAGATATCTGATCAGCAAAGGCGCTCATTATGCACCTGTATTCGATTGGTCCTGGCTGCATCATGAAGATTGGCGGTTTTCAGGCACAGGCTATCGAAGTAAAATCAAACCATTTTCATCCTTTATTAATAGAAGCCGCTTTTACGTAACTACTATGTTTAACTTACAAATGGCAGGTTTCATGCTTCTGATGCTGTTGTTATCTTTCTGGAGATTGTTCGGAACTCTTGGCTGCAGCCAAAAAGACCAGGAAAAGGAGTCTCTCGGATTGAAACTACCGTTGTTTTACTCAATGGGTCATGGAATAACTTTTTCTATTATCACAACCCTTGTATTGCAGCTTTACTTTATTTTTCCAAACTTCAACTTTTCATCTGCTGAACTTTTTATGAATTGCACGATTTTCTTTTTGATATACATGTTCGCAGTCGGTGGTTTGATTATGCTGCTTGGTCACTTCAGCAGAAGGATGCCGGAAGAGGCTTGTTCTAACAACTGGAATAAACTGGCAGTATCAGGCTCAGCAATCATGGCACTATCCGGGTGGAGCATTGCGCTGCTCAGAATTTATTTTGCGTGAAGCCGAGAGAAGAACGGCGAAGTTGCCAGGCAGCGGACTGTTAGTGAAATCGGGGCTGATTGGTTATCAATAGGGAGTTCCGAAAATCCCTATGAACAGATGTCATTCAGAGATAATGATTTGATTTCCTGGAGGTTTTTCAGTTTTTCATCGGCAGTGATCAAAGTCAGATCATGGGAAAGAGCTGTGGCGCAGATGATGGCGTCAGGAAGTTTCAGATTGTATTTTCTTCTCAGACGGATCGTTTCCGCCTTGATTTTGTCATTGATGTCGATTATGCCTGCTTTTCCGATCAAATTTCTGATGCTTTTTTCTTCAAGAGGTTCGATGTTTTTATAGGAAAGAAGCTCAAGTTCAGAAATGAAAGAAAGAGAGAATTTCGCTGATTTCTCCAGTTTGGAAAAGATGGAATTAACTTTGAGAAGGTCAATGATGGCGTTGGTATCAAGGAGATAATTACCACTCATTTCTGATCTCGCGCTGAAACTGAAGCGAATCTTCGGGAAAGCTCTTTAGAGTGCCTTTGAATTTCAGGATCTCCTGAGTTGTGATAGCCGGTATTTCAGAAATCTCAGCATCATCAAGAAAAGTAAGGAGAACTTTGCCTTTCTTGACAGTGATCTTTTCATTGTCGATCGGGAATATTTTGCCATTGTCATAAATTGCGAGTATCGCTTTATACATTTTATCCTCACTGCCAGATTAATAATTTTACTAGTTTCTCGGGAAAAAATCAAGATTATCGGGAAACATACCGGTGTCTGCCCTGCTTTTACACCGGGAAAGCAGGGGATGCATCTCGACATTGTAACCAAGCGCAAAGGGGTTATTATCAGACAATTCCTTAAAAACAATGGTTTCGACTCTGATTCGTATTTCTTTCGGGAGCTCTGCAAGTTCTTTGAGGAATCGTTTGGTGAATTCAACCTTCCACATTTTTTTTCAATGACCGATAATGTTTCTTGGCATCCTTCAGAGATAATACTTCATCACCCTGAACCTCATCCATCAGCTTTGCCAAACCATAGTCTTCGATCACTTCTTCCAGTCGCTCGAATTCATCGATCGGGATCTGGACGGCAAATGGGATCTGATTCTCATCCAGAACGATTTTCTTATGCATTTTCAACATGATTCAAACCTCCAGCCCCGAGACACGGCTATTAAGCCATGCACCAGCTTTATTTTACATAAGAAATATGGAAAATTCAAGAGAGACATAGTGGAAGATGATCCATTGGAAAAGCGAACCTCCTATCTTTAATGCATTCAAGTTTCAGTCCAGTCAACCGATAATATCTCTGCCATGTATAAGATTTTTGCCATTCTGTTTTTGCTTTGTCTGTTTTCGCGTATAAGCTGCGAAGAGAAAAACGCTGATGTTCCTGATATCCTGCAGCTGATACCTGAGAACGCGCGTGAGAGCGAAATACTCAGAAATTTCCATCAAAAGCAGTTCCTCGGCAAGCAGGAATTTTACAAACCTGATCTGATTCTGACCCGCAAGGATGTGGCAATCATTTCTGTAGCGCTCCTGATCAAGGTCGATGACATCAAGGATTACGGGCTCGGATATTTTCTTACCTTCGATGACCTCACAGATCTGCTTTACCTGCTGAGTTGCTTTGCTGAAGACATCTATTCCCTTTTCCCTGAAAAAATCGACACCATTTCCAGAAAAACCACCAGGCTGGAAAAAAGACTGAATCAGGAGACAAAAATCCTCGATGAGCACTGAAAAACCTTCCAGCATCAAGGAATATTTTCTGACAAAAGGGATAATTCCCAGAAATCAGCTCGAGTATTTCAAAGAAGTGCCGGCAGGCAAACTCTACGATTTTTTCGTCAACCAGGGATATCTCACTGCGGAAGAGCTGGCTGCCGCCCTGGCTGAAGCGCTTGAAATTCCGCTGATCAGGCTTTCAGACATCATACTTCCTGAAGAATTTCGAAACCTTGATCCCTCACTTCTGATCGCTGAGAAGATGATCCCCTATGAACGCAGGGACGATGCAGTCACTCTGGTGATGGCCAACCCTCTGGATGTTAAAAGCAGGGACCGCATGAGCCGGATGCTCAAATCGAGGATCACACCTGCGGCCGGTATTGAAAACGAGATCTTCAAGGCCATCCGCCTGAATTTTTCGGCCCAGTCTGTGATTGACGAGATGGTCAAGGATTTCGGGGGCCACATTGCCACCCAGGAAGACAACGAAGTGATCGTGGAAAATCTGAAAAACATAGAGAATCCAATCATCAAGCTGGTGAACAGCCTGATCCTGAATGCCCTGGAAAAAAGGGCGAGCGATATTCACATCGAGTGTTACGAGAACAATCTCAAGGTTAAATACAGGATCGACGGTATTCTGCAGGAAATCGCCAGGGACCTTGATCGCTCAATCCACGAACAGCTGGTTTCCAGGATCAAGATCATGGCAAATCTTGATATCGCGGAAAAACGCACGCCCCAGGACGGCAGATTCCGGATCAACCTCAAGGAACGCAGCGTCGATTTCCGTGTTTCAGTGCTGCCTTCCATTTTCGGCGAAGTGATCGTAATCCGTATCCTGGACAAGCAGAATCTATCACTTGACCTGGAACAGCTTGGTTTTTTTCCTGAGCAGCTCGAAGTGTTTAAGAAAAATGTGCGTCTGCCTTACGGAATGATACTGGTAGCAGGACCTACCGGCTCAGGGAAAACCACTACACTTTATTCAGCCCTCAAATTCATTAAGCGGACTGAAGATAAGATCATCACCATCGAAGACCCGGTTGAATATCAGCTGCCGGACATAGTTCAGATCCCGGTCAATGAAAAGAAAGGCCTCTCATTCGAAAAAGGGTTGCGATCAATAGTCAGGCATGATCCGGATAAAATCATGGTGGGTGAAATCCGCGACTTTGAGACTGCAGACATTGCCATCAACGCAGCACTGACCGGACATCTCGTTTTTTCCACTATTCATGCCAATCATGTCATTGACAGTATTTTCCGTCTGATCAACCTGGGCATCGAATCATACCAGTTTATTGCAGCTTTCAACCTGATTCTTACCCAGCGTCTGGTCAGGAAAATCTGCCCGTTCTGCAAGGTGGCTGATGGAAAATACATGGGATTCGATGTCTTCAAGGGTGCAGGCTGCGAACATTGCAATTATACCGGATATTTTGAACGCACAGCGATCATGGAGGTTTTTCCGCTCTCAGACACGGTCAAGGAACTGATCATCCGTAAAACTTCCCCGCTGGAGATTGAAGCCAAGGCAAGGCTGGAAGGCATAGTAAGCATCAGGGATTCCGGAATTCGCAAGCTGAAGGAAGGAGTGACCACTGTTTTTGAACTCAATCGTGTCACTTTTGAGAAATAAAGGCAGCGATGCGCTGATACTATCCGGCAGGGAACTGGTTTTCTACAGACCTGAAACCGGATTGTCCAGACAGATCCAGCAGGGGCATAAGTTCAGGCTGCATCTCCCGCCGTCAGAGGTAGAATACCTGGTGCTCCCGGCTGCCAGACTGCCTGCGAAGAAAGCGGAGCTGTCAGCATATTTCAAATGGACTGTGAAGCAGGAACTGTTCATGTCTGATCCAGCCGTCTGCTGGAAGCAGCTTTCTGAGTCAAACATTCTGCTGATTGCCTGTGAAAAAAAAACCATCCTGTTCTGGAGCGAATATTCTGCCAAATACGGAGTCCTGCTGGCACTGGACGGCATGCTCACTCCCTTGCTCTGCAGAGCCATGGAGTCAGCAGGGCGGATTCTGCTGATCTTTGCGCATGAACAGATCATGCTTGCCGGGATCTCCGACCATGCTCCGGTTTTTGTAAGGAAAATCCAGGCCGAGACAGGCGAGAGGCTTAGCCAGGAGCTTCTTGCCACTCTTTCATATTATAATTTTGATCCGGACAGGAAGCTTGTCTATACTGCAGGGCCGGCTATGGACGGAGCGATGGATCTGAAAAACGAGTCAGTATTGAAGGAGATTTTCCATGCGTAAAGTCAGTTTCAACTTGCTGACTGCAGAAAAAATGGACTTCACTGAGGTCTTCCTTCCCTATGTTTTGGGAGCGCTCATCCTGACCGACTGCTGCCTGATTCTGTGTACCTGGATTTATTTCCGGGAAATCCGTCAGGGAGTACAGCCTTTCAGGCCTGACCTGAAAAGAGTTGAAGCCATCAGCCTGCTGGTCAAGGAATACAATGATTTCATTCCAGGTATCGGTTTCCGGATGGGTTCGCTTTTTTCGGAACTTGAGAAAATACTGCCAGATGGTGTTTTGATCAAGGAAGTCAGCGTGAATCCCAAAGGGCTGATCAGCCTGAAGGGTGAGAGCAAAACCAATGTGGATCTCAAGCTGCTGCTTGAGCGATTGAGCCGGAAACCGTTTTCAGATGCCCTGGTGGAAAACCAGAAATTGCTGGAAAACAAGATCATTTTCAGGATGGTGTGCAGCTTTGAAACTTAGAGAAATAACCATCTTGTTCGCCGTATTCACGCTCAGTTATTACTGGCAGATATTTGCACCTTTCTATCAATACCATTCTTCGCTGCAGGCGAAAAATCAGGAGAAAAAGACCAGTGAGGAGCAGTGGGCTGATTACAACAAGGACCTGGGTACGCTGGAAGCGAGGCTTACGGGGTTGTCCGCTAAATTCCTTTCTGCGGAAAACTTCATTGATTTCGGATTCCGATTCAATGGATTGTGTGAAAAAAGCAGGCTTGTCGCTTCCGAAATCACTTACCAGGAAGCCAGGGAAGGGTCAAGGATCAGAACCAGGCGTTTTTTGATCACAGCTTCCGGCGATTATGAAAAAGTGAGAAACATTGTGCGCAAGGCTGAGGAAGAGTTTCCCTTCATGATCATCGATACCATAGATCAGCTGGGAGATTCCGGAGAAGGCAATGTTAACCTGAAATTCGGCGGGGTTCTGATATTGAAAAAGTGAAAAATATTTTTATGCTGTCTTTTTTGATAATAATGGTCGTCACACTCGGGCAGAGGCTGATCGGAAATTTTCAGGATACTGCAGGAATTTTCGGGGCTGAGATGCCAGCACTCCCGGTCCTGAAAGCAACTTTTCCAACTCAGGCTGTGGAATCGACACATGAGATCCGGAATATCTTTGATTTCAGGAAAGTCGAACCTCCTAAACCTGCTAATCCGACTCCTGAAGTGAAAAAAGTCGAACCGCCCAAACCACTGCCTAAACCTTTACCGCCACCTGTCCCCAAAGGAGATTTCGGCAAACTCAGCCTGCTGGGAATCTACAGCGATCACGGGAAAAAAATTACGCTCTGGGAATACGACGACATGATCATGAAAGTCAGAGTGGGAGAAGAGTTTGAGCATTTCAAGGTGCTGTCTGCAGCATCAGAAGAAGTGGAAATCGAAGACATCAAAGACGGAGCCAAAAAAAAATTCAATCTGGACCTGGAATAAGGAGGACCTGTGCATAAACTTGCGATTCTGCTTGCCCTGATTTTAGCCCTGCCTGTCCTGGCCGAGGAGCTTGAAGAGAGTATAATCAAGGATTTCAACTCACTGTTGAATCCCGGCAGCGGCAGCACCCAGGAGGCTGGCTCAGCACCAGCGGCAGGCAGTGATGCCATCCGGAATGAGCCGGTGAGCGAATTCATACAGCCTGGGACTCCAAAAAAAAGTGATTCAAAGAAAAGCGGGACTAAAGCGAGTGAAAATTTCACGCAGCTCTCCCTTTCCAAAAACACATTGCGGAAAGTTCTGGAAAGTCTTTCGGAACTCGCCGGGTACAACCTTTTCCTGGATGAGGCGGTACCGGATAAAAGCGTGCAGCTGATCGTGAAGGACCTGGTGCCAAAGGAAGCATTGAAAAACATCTGCATTTCCAATGGACTTAAATACAAATTCGTGGATCGGAAAAATCTCTTCATATTTCCTGCTCAGAAAGACGCCAATTACATGGGCGATGAAGTTCAGAGGACATTCATCCTCCAGTATTCAGATGCGACGCAGGTTTCTGCGATAGTAAAATCCGTGGACAGGACTGTGAAAGCCTTTGTCAGTGAAAAATCCAATTACATGGTCGTGTTTGCCCCTGAGGACAAGATGGTCCAGATTGACAAACTGATCAAGGAGCTGGACCAGAAAAAACCCCAGGTGATGCTGGACATGAAGCTGCTGGAAGTCTCTTCCGCCACAGTCGACAAACTCGGGCTTTCTGTCTCTGATCCGCTGGCCCAGGTAAGTCTGGCAGATTTCAAGCCAGTCGGAACAACCGGAAAAGAACATCTCACCATAATTTCACCAAATCTCGTATATGAATCAGTGAAAAGTGACACCACGACGAAAACACTGGCTCGACCCAAGATCATCCTGATGCCCAAGGAAACCGCCAAGATCAGGCTCGGACTTCACACTCCGGTGGAAATCATCTCATCAGAAACCGCAGAGGGAGTAAATCGGCAGAACAACAGGATCGACTGGGTGGATTCAGGCATCAAGCTTGAAGCTGAATTGCTTCAGTTCAATGCCTCGAATGAGGTTACAATTTCCGTCAAAACAGAGGTTTCAACTCCGACCAGCACCACTACCAAAAGCGGAGCCCCGGAACTGAAGACCAGGGAGGCTGACACCAAGCTCAGGTTGAAGAACGGAGAAACAGTAATCCTGGGAGGCCTCATCAATCAGTTTGATGAAAATACCCGCCAGACTAAGCCGCCTCTGTCACGCATCCCGATAATCGGCAGGCTTTTCAGGGATCACAGTGGGAATATCACCAAGACTGAAATCATGATTTTCATTACGCCGTATTTCATGAATTGAAGATGAAACTGAGATAACGGAAAATCCAAAGACCAAATCCAAAGACCAAATCCAAAGACCTTTGGTCTTTGGATAAGTGGCTCTAACAACAGTAATTGTAAGAGCCACTAATATAGCCATTCCCCATTTTCAATGATATCTCTGATCAAAGGGTGGGTCTCGTCGAAATCCGTCCTGGCAAAGGAATAGGGCTGGATCCTCTGGTCGATTTCCCGCTTGAATTTTCGCAGGATCACATCCTCGTCTACTCCATCCAGTGTTTCGAGGTCCCAGAAAATTGCGAGGTCTATGTCGCAGCCGGTTTGCCGGCTTTCTCCTGCGGATGGGCCGAAAAGATAGACCCGCCAGAGCGGAATCCCGTTCATTTTCAGAAGGCCGACATACTGATCGATCAATTCGTAAATCCTGTGTTTGTCAATTCTGTCCATAGCTACAGCTTTTTCATGATTTCCGCAACAGCTTTGATGAATTGCATGTTTTCATTCCTGCGCCCGATTGTGACCCTCAGATAATCCTTGAGTTCAGGGAACTTGCAGGTATTACGCACCAGGATGTTCCTGTTTTCCAGTTCCGCGAGCATTGTCAGGCAGTGCTTTCCAAACTTGAAGAGCAGGAAATTGGTATCGCTTCTGACAGTCTCCAATCCGATCTTTTCCGCTTCTGCAATCAGAAATTCTTTCTCAGACCGGATCTCGGCCACTACTTTTTTCACGAAATCCTGGTCCTGGATCGCCTGAATTCCGGCCTTCACTGCCAGCGAATTCACTGCCAGCGGCAGCACCACTTTCTGCAGGGCTTCGATGTTCTGCCTGTGCGAAACCGCGTAGCCAAGGCGCAAGCCGGCCATGCCGTAAACCTTGGCGAATGAATAGATCACGATCAGATTTGGGAATTTTGACAGCAGGTCGATGTGAGTAATTCCCGCATACTGACTGTATGCTTCATCCAGGATCAGGATGGAATTCTTTGCTTTCTCGAAAATCCTGATCAGATCCTGGCGTGAAATTGAAGTCCCGGCAGGGTTGGCCGGATTGACCACTGTCACCATGCGGGTCTTGTCATTGATCACGTCGAGCATCCGCTCCACAGGGAATTTCAGGTCAAGACCGTAAGGGACGTCGATGATCTTTCCCTGCTTCAATCTGCCCATGATCGGGAACATGGGATAGGTCGGGCACTGGGCCACGATCTCGTCGCCGGGTTCAATGAAGGCTTCCATGATCAGGGTGATCACGTCGTCTGCCCCGTTTCCTGCCACGACCTGATCCGTGCCCACTCCGTGATGGACTGCAATCTTTTCCACCAGTTCGCCGTATTGAGGGTAATTACTGAGATCCGCAGGATCGAAATTACGGATCACTTCCAGCGCTTTCGGCGAACAGTGCCAGTGGCTTTCATTCATGTTCAGCCTGAGCTTGCCTTTCCAGGTGCCTGAAGGCAGCAGGTAAGGAGCGAAGGCGTCCAGATGCTTGCGGGCTTTGACCATGGATGGACCTCATGCATGTTGCTGAAAAATATTATTGACCTATGCCTTCACAAAAGAAGCTGATGTTCGGGGTCAATGTCGTTCCCAATCTTTTGCCACAATTACGACTTGACCCCATCACATCCATGCTTTTTCTGTTTCATTAACAAGTCAAAGGTCAACAAGTTTGAAAATATAATATCACCGCTGCAAGGAAATTCAAAAGACCGGAATTTCATCTGAAGTGATATTGAGAGAAATGCAATTATGATATAATATCTTCCGAAAGTAACGAATTTGTTTGTGCATGAGTTTTCAATAAACCCAAGGAGGATCAATGGACAAGAAAAGGTATGAACAGGCTCTTCAGTACAGGCCGGTAAACATCCAGAAGCTGTTTCCGAAATCCAAGGCTCTGATCGTGAGCGGGAAGGCCGTTCACGCTGCCATGCTCAAAATGAGGGAAAAAGGGCAGCATGCCACTGCAATCGCAGCTAACGGACGTAATGAATGGGTGATCGAGGGCGTGCTCCGCGCAGCGGCCAGGACGAATTCCGCTGTGATCATCGAGATCGCCAAGTCTGAGTCAGGCTACTGCGAAGTCAATTCCCTGAATCTGGCCCAGAAAGTCAATAATCTGATGGAAAAACTCGGGCTGCAGGTAGTGGTAGCCATCCATGCCGACCATTACGGGATCAAGAAGGAAGAAGACTTCAACAAAGCCAAGACAGATATTCCCAAGCTGATCGAGGCAGGCACCACTTCTTTTGCCATCGATGCCTCGCACATGCCTCACAACCAGAACGTGCTTTACAACATTGAACTCGGCAAGATCATCCCCACCTGGATGTCCATGGAAACCGAAGTCGGCGAGATCAAGGGAGACATCGGTCTTTCCACTGTCGAAGAAGCTCTTTTCCATATCAAAGCCCTTAATGCCAACGGTATTTTTCCGGTCTGGATCGCGCTCAACAACGGAACAGTGCATGGCCTGAAAGTCGGAGGCGGGAACATCCATGTCGGCCGCACAGCAGAGATTCATGCAGCCATTCAGAAGTACGGCGTTTACGGCGCCCAGCACGGCACCAGCGGCAACAACTACGACAAGCTGCGCGATATTGTGCAGAAGACCAATACAACCAAAACCAATGTGGCTACTGCCCTGCAGATGATTTCATGGGGACTCAAAGTCAATGAATTCGGCAATGCGGAACTGGACGGCGATAAGAACTTCATCAAAATCAAAGATCTGGGGGTCACGGACGAAGCCTGGCAGAAAATGATCGAGATCGCCAAAACCAAGGGGTGGAAAGGCAATGATTACAAGAACCTGAACAAGGATATCGATCCTGAGCTGAAGAAGTTGCCGAAGAATATCCAGGACAGGATGGTCAAGGGGGTCGAGGATTTTGTCACCAATCTGTTCGTGAACATCTTCAACAGCAGCAATACCGCGGACCTGGCTGTGGACGCCCTGCTGGAAGCCAAATCCCCTGAGATCAAGCTGTTCGACAAGGTGCTGGAAGACAAGAAATTCTGGACTGTCGATTACATCAATAAGGAAGGCCAGAGACTGCTGGAAAAGCAGAACGAGGCGACCGGGAATTTTGATGATTAACGACTGTTAGAAATCCGAGCTACTGCGAGGATTTCGTTACAGTCGTTTATCCTGTTGTGCGAAGCGCAATAGGATTAGAGAATGTTAAAAAAACACAAACAAAACTATTAAAGGACCTGATTCAGGTCCTTTTTTATTACTCTTGACAATATTCTATGATATGCTTTAAAAATTAATTAACTATTAAAGCAAATAATAACTTGCCTTGAAGGAGGAAGAATGGACGAAACCGTCAAAACCATGGAATTCCAGGCAGAGGTCAAGCAACTGCTGGACATTGTGATCCATTCTCTTTATACGGAAAAAGAGATTTTTGTCAGAGAGCTGATTTCGAACGCCTCGGATGCCCTGGAAAAGTTTCATCATCAGGCATTGGTGGACGAATCATACAAGTCAGAAGACCTGCCGCTCGAGATCCGGATCGGCTGCAACGAAGAAAACAAAACTTTTAACATTACTGATACAGGCATCGGCATGACTGCTGAAGAAATAGTGGAAAATCTGGGTACAATCGCCCATTCAGGCTCTAAGGCATTTCTTTCCAAAATGAAAGATGCAGGGACTGACATGCGTCTGATCGGCCAGTTCGGAGTTGGATT